>JAKSAW010000547.1 GCA_022361455.1 Pseudomonadales bacterium
ATGGATGGACCATTAATTTACCTAGCGCTCTATGAAGCCAAAGATATTGTGCTGCGTAGTTTGGGAGACCGATATCATTTCAAAATTCCCGGCTGGCGCAAAATGCTCGCTGACAGCGGCACAGTTGAGGGCAACCATCAAAACTGCAATCGCTTAATGGAAGCGGGTGAACATATCTTGGTATACCCAGGTGGCGGTCGTGAAGTCGCAAAACGAAAAGGCGAACAACACAGACTAGAATGGAAGACCCGGACTGGTTTTGCACGCATGGCGATGGAGCATGGCTACCCTATTATTCCCGTTGCATCCGTGGGCGCTGATGATACTTATGACATTCACTATGATGCTTACGATTTTAAAGCTTCAAAGCTAGGGCAAAGGATTTTAGAAAATAAGTCTCTCAATAAATTACTTCGCAATGGCGATTTGTTTATGCCGCTATCTACTGGACTTGGCTTCACACCGCTGCCTCGACCTGAGCGTTTTTATTTCGCCTTTGGCAAACCTATTGAAACTGCGCACTTAGCAGCGCTTGCTGATGACAAAGAAGCGCAATGGAAACTACGTAAACAAGTAATGGAATCACTCGAAGGCGAAATTGAAAATCTAAAAACCATTCGCTACAAAGATCGCGATATGGGTTTTATTCGCAAGATGTTTGCACGCCATTAAATAAAAGAATTAAGCTTATACTACCAAATCACCCAGGGTGTTCCCCGCTCTGGGTGTTGCACAATTTCTACAGGCACATCGAAAACCCGTTGAATTAATTCCTGTTGAAAAACATCCTCAACAGATCCAAAACCGACACGCTTTCCTTCTTGCATCATTAATATTTTATCAGCATAGGCCGCGGCAAGATTTAGGTCATGCAGAATTATAATGACGCTATAGCCACGCGAAGTTAAATCCTTAGCAAGCTTCAACATAATGTGCTGATGGGCAATATCCAAAGCGCTAGTGGGCTCATCCAGAAATAAAAGTTTGTCATGTCCCTGCTTCGTGTCTTGCTGTTGACTAGGCCAAATCTGCGCTAATACCCGAGCAAGTTGAACTCGCTGCTTTTCCCCCCCGGATAGCCAAGGATATAAGCGAGTTTTTAAGCGCTGCAAATCACAAAGTTCTATTAACTCCGCGACGATTTCCAAATCTCGTTTGATACCAGTTTTATGGGGTGCTCGCCCTAAAAGCACCACTTCTTCAACGGTAAATGGAAAGGTTAAAGAGGAATGCTGAGGCAATACAGCGCGATGTAACGCCAGTTCCTGTGCGCTCCATTTTGAATAGCTCTTACCAAGCAATTGAACATCGCCTTCGCTGGCGGGCCACTCACCACAAAGCATTTTGAATAGGGTGGATTTGCCCGCCCCATTGGGGCCGAGTATGGCCAACATTTGGCCGGGCGACACATCCACATCGACATCGCGAACTAACCAAGTATCCGCAACCTGATAGCCCAAGCCTGTCGCATGCAAACTCATAATCCGGCCTCCCGGCTACGAGTAACAATTAAGAAAATAAAGAAAGGCCCACCGACAATAGCGGTCACTATTCCTAAAGGTAATTCCGCTGGAACAACAAGTGTTCTTGCTAACCAATCAGCCAGCAGTAAAAACAATCCGCCGAGTAGTACACACCCCCAGAGCAAGCGATGATGATCAGGCCCGATCAACATTCTCACGCAGTGAGGTACCACCAAACCAACAAAGCCAACCACACCCACAAAGGCAACACTGGTGCCAACACCTAAGGCCACCAATATCACGATACAGAGGCGAATTTTATCTACAGAAAAGCCTAAATGCCGAGCTTCCGATTCACCCAACAACAAAGCATTCAAAGGCGTACTAAGATAAGGTAACCAACAAAGGATGAATACCATTACCGCAAACAATACCGCACAATCCCACCAACCAGCTGAGGATAAACTCCCCATCAACCAAAAGGTGATATTTCTTAACAGGCCATCGTCGGACAGATAGCTTATGTAATGAATAGCCGCAGCCGCCAACGCATTAATAGCGACTCCCGCTAACAACATGCTCACTAGTACATTTCCAGAAACGGACATTCCTATTCGATAAACAATCCAAGTTACCAAGCAACCACCTAGAAAAGCTGATGCCGGCAAAATCAAATGACTCCAACTGGTATCAATCAAAGTACCCATGAGAAAGATCGATAATGTAGCGCCTAATGCACTGCCACTGGAAACACCGATCAAGCCTGGATCGGCTAATGGGTTACGAAATAGACCTTGCGTCAAAGCACCACAAAGGGAAAGCAGCGCCCCGATAATTAAAGCGGTTAACGCTCGAGGTAATCTAATATCCCATACGATTAACCCAGCTTGAGAGACAGGCTCATTACCCATCAGGCCATTGAGTAGCGCGCTAGCGGTTTGTGTCATGTCGATAGACATAACGCCCGACGACAGATAAGCAAGGCTAATTCCCACCATCCCGCCGGACAGCAAAGAAAACAACCAGAAAGGTGGAATTCGCCTATGCTTCGCTAATTTCATATGGTGAATGTCAATGTAAATATGCCCAATTGAAAGGCTGCACATTATACAGAAACTAAGGAAGATGATATGAGATTCTCAAGATATTCGCCTGGTGAGTGAGAGCAACCTTGAGAGGAGAGAGAGGGCGTAGAGAGGAGTCACCACATCACTCACCAGACACTGCAAATGATATTGATTATCATTTGCAGTGTCAACACTAATTTTAATAAAAACACCCCCTACTCTGGTGGCTGAAATCATCTACCCAGCAGCGTAGACTCAACAATAAAAAACAACGGTGATCACCATGAGTGCAACGCCTCAAGCTTTCAACCATCAAGCCACATCAGATTGTGAAATCTGTGGTGCACAGATTCCTTTTCTCGAAACCTTAAAGAATAAAGATCGCAGCTTACCTATCTGTGGCGCCATTGAGTGCGAAAATGTGCTGAAGCAAAAGGCCCGTATGCCAGAGGCTTCATTTAAGGTCTATCTAGCCTCACACCAGAGGGTGCTTTCACAACGAAAACAACGCATCGCAGTGAAAGAAGAGATCCGCAAGCAAGAAGCTGAGGAGCATCAACAAATATTTGAACACATGAGCCGATTGCTCAAGGGTAGCAACCAACAGCCATCCCACCGCGTTGTTATTCCCTCAGGTCAGCTTGAACTTGTACCTGTCGATCAATCTCGGATAGATCTATACCGTTCACATTTGGAAAGCGTAATTGATGAAGCTTTAGAGTATGAGAATGTGAGCCAAGCTCCTGACGACCACAACCAACATGCTCATCAAAAGCTCAACGACCAACAGGCATTATTTGAACGCAGACCCGATGTAAAAGCCATCAGTGATAATTTGTGTATGCTTTGCAAAGGAGGCTGTTGCTCCAAAGGCGAGAATCACGCCTATTTATCAGCTTCCAGTATGCGACGCCAATTAGATAGCAACCCTGGATGGACCAAGGAGGATTTACTGGAACAATACTTGTCACGCCTCGCGCCCAGCTCTAGTAAAAACGCTTGTATAAACCAAGGAAATGAAGGCTGCGTGTTACCTCGAGAACTGAGGTCAAGCACCTGTAACTACTTTTTCTGCAGCTCTATAACTCATTACCAAAAGCTGGCTGAAGAAAAAAACTTACATGCACCTGTGTTAGCAATCCAGAGGCATCACACACTTTGGAACCGAAATTACGACAACGCTCCGAACGATATAACCAACGTGACATTAGTATCGGAAATGGACACCCATGATTTAGATGTTCCTGATGAATTCAAAGCACCGCGTGCTTAACAGCCAATGGTACCTCAAGCGCATTAGAATCTTCTTTAATTGGCTGGCCGATCATTTCATCGTAGGCGCTCTGCTGTCTTAGGGCCATGCTTTCTACTTCTAGGCCAAGGAAAAAGCGCTGCATGTCAGAAATACTGTGTGTCCTCAGCATCTTTCCCTTATCATCCGTCACAAAAAACTCGCACAAGTCCTGAACAATAGACACCTGATAAAGCGCGCAATCCAAGGAATGTATCACCACTTTTTGCAATGGCTGCATTGTCATAAGCTGAGATAGAGCAATTTTCATAATTTGTTCCAGCAGTATGTCGTTGAGTGATTTTCACTTATGCGTGATACGCAAAGCGCCAACCGCCAGAGCAGGCTAGCCCAAAAGCTCCGAGCTAAACAGAACTGTCTAATAATTGCCATAGGCAAATTCTTTATTTATTCGATAAAATTGCGTCAACCTATATCCATACCACCATGCGAAGGAACACAGAGGACTTGATGTGGAAAAGCTAACCTGTTTCAAAGCCTACGACATTAGAGGCAAAATCGGCGACGAATTAAACGAAGATATCGCTTATCGAATTGGGCGCAGCTTCGCTCAGCATCTAAATGCCAAACGGGTAGTTGTGGGTGCCGATATTCGCCTCACAAGCAACGATTTCAAGGCCGCCTTGGCAAATGGCCTTAAAGATGCTGGCTGTCACGTGCTAGATATTGGCTTAGCAGGTACGGAAGAAATTTATTTTGCCACACCACATTTGGATGCTGATGGTGGTATCTGCGTTACAGCCAGCCACAACCCCATCGATTTTAACGGCATGAAGCTGGTAAAAAGAAACTCTCAGCCCATTAGTGGCGATAGCGGCCTACACGATATAAAAGCCTTAGCCGAAGCGAACAATTTTAATGACCCTGTCAGCATTGGCAAAATTGAAACAGTCAACAACTCGCAGCCTTATATAGATTGCCTGCTTGGCTATATTGACCTTGCTGAACTAAAGCCAATGCGAATTGTGGTTAATCCAGGAAATGGCGCGGCGGGTCATGTGATCGATAAGCTTGAAGAGCACTTTAAATCAAACCAAGTTCCCATCGAGTTTATCAAGATTCACCACGAACCCGACGGCTATTTTCCCAATGGAATTCCTAACCCATTATTACCGGAAAACAGAAAGCCCACAGCTGATGCTGTGAAAGAAAACAAAGCTGATCTAGGCATTGCTTGGGATGGAGATTTTGACCGCTGCTTTCTTTTTGATGAAAAAGGCCAGTTTATCGAAGGGTATTATATTGTCGGACTTTTGGCAGAAGCTTTTCTTAATAAATCCAAGGGCGAAAAAATCATTCATGACCCAAGAGTGATGTGGAATACCCAGGAAATCGTCACGGAAAACGACGGCACGCCGGTACTTTGCAAAACAGGACATGCCTTTATTAAGGAACGGATGCGTAAGGAAGACGCTATCTACGGTGGTGAAATGAGTGCCCACCATTACTTTAGAGATTTTTGGTATTGCGACAGTGGCATGATTCCTTGGCTACTAGTGATCGAACTGCTATCCAAAAAACAAGTAACGCTTTCCAGTCTGGTTGAAGATCGTATCGAGCGATTCCCCTCATCAGGTGAAATTAACAATCAACTAAAAGACCCGAAAGCAGCCATTGCGGCAGCTGAAAAACATTACGGACCGGAAGCAATATCCATAGATAAGACTGATGGGCTGTCTATTGCTTATCCCGATTGGCGGTTCAATCTCAGATGCTCTAATACCGAGCCCGTCATTCGTTTAAACGTTGAAACCCGGCAAAACAAAGCACTACTTGAAGAAAAAACTGCTGAGCTATTATCTCTCATCAAGCGCTTTTAGCGTTAAAGCTAGCGTGCTAAACGCTGCACCGGTGTAAAAGACGTATCGGCCTGTGTTAGCGTCACCTGCTGAGGGAACTGCTCTTTAGCATTTCTCTCAGCGTTTTTAACGATCCAGCGATTTAACGGTGGTACCGACAAACGCAGTAACTCACTACCAAAACGCAAAGGAAACTGTGCCGGCCAAAAATACTTAGCTGCGGTTTTTGGTAGGCCTAGTTTGTCTCCAGCATCGTCACCCAAAATGTAACGCGTATAACCAATCCGCATGGTGCTTTCAAAATCAGCCAACCGTTGACTTAACCAACCATCATCAGCAAACTGAAAGGGCGCGTTCGCTAAGGCTTGCCCTAACGCTTTTGAATCCTCATCGGCATCGCAAATAGTTGCAACAACATGATATAGCGCGCGCATGGAGTCGGCTTCGTTGGCCGGTAGAATCCGTTCTTCTACCCCCATCAAATAACCAATATAGCGCCACAAATGCACCATCGCCTCACGCTCTTTTTTGGTAAAAATGAATCCCAAGGATCGCAACCCAGTTAAGAATATCGTCGAGAATTCCAAAATGGTTGCCATGCTGTCCCATTGATTCAACGGATAGCCCCAAGACATATTCCACTTATCAGAATTTACTAACATCGCCCTAACTTGCGCGTGCATCATGCGCACTCGCACGGCGCTCTTAAATCCATCCTGATCGCGCTCCAGCCCACCATGAGTGGTGACGTCCATCCAGAATTTTCCGGTTTCCACTAAACGTCTAGATGTTTTCTGATCTAGCTGTGCAGTAAACACTAGGGGCTTTGCAGCAGCTGCACCTAAATAGCCTCCCATCAAGGACAAGTTGCGCAATACTAGCTCACCAGACAGACCAACCCGTCGAGAGACGTCACAGGCTAATTTTAATTTATCGCGATCTAACCAAATGGGCTCATCATCAAGCTGATCAAATAGGTTGACCAAAGCCTCAGGTGGATTGGGGATAGTGTCTATTCCCTGCTCTAACGCTTGATCTAATAGCTTTCGTCCCTGCCCTGCTGGCAATGACTTATACATTTCAACAACGGCATCCGCAAGAGGATCACCCATCATCATATGCCGTTTGATATCTTGTATTTGTCGATCAGAAGGGTGTGGATCCGTACCGTAAACAAGCTTGAAAAACCGGCGCCCAATCTTGAGCGAAGAGCGCTCGTGATTACCAACCCGAGTTAAGCTTTCAATATGATTGGTTGCACTCATATTCATTGGTTGTCCCCTTTATGCCCCTTCATGGATTAGTGAGCCGGCAGCATTCACAGAACCAGCGAGTTCCAAATATATCAAGAGACTTAACAAATGCAAGTACTGAATAGACATGAGGATTGATATACAAGGAACAATCCAGCCCAACACCTATAATCAAGAAATACCCAGCCGCACCAGCTCTTTACTTGGCAAGGTGAGAAAACCCAGATCTACAATGAGTCTAAGGCGAAGTAATTTTCATGTATAAGGCCATTATTCCCATCAGCTTCCTGGTCCTTTTAGTTTCTTTCTGGAAACGCAATGATCTTGGAGAAGATCTTCAAAGGCTAAATATCCTGCAACAAGCGCCGATTCAAGAAGCAATCATTGCTGACGAGTTTAGCGTTTCGGTAAAAGATAAAAACTATAACGTAAAACCGCTCTATGAATACGAACTCTATGGCTTAGTGGTGTCTTATCAGTTTCACGATGGCAACTATGGATTACATAAAAGCTGGGGTGATCACTTGAACGTGGCTGACATTTGTGTGGTTTGGCAAGACAGTGCTTTTAGCAACTATTTAGCTGACTTAGATTTTTGGAATGGCCAGTTTACTTGTAATGTGTACACCTACTCCAATCAAGCATGGGCCAGCTTCAATATGAATCAGTTATCTAACAATCACTTGATTTCGGCGGATGAGTTCATTCGTGATCAAATTACCGATGTATCCATTGGCGACCAAATAAAAATAACGGGTTGGTTAGCGAGTTACGGCAACGAAAATCATGATATCAGAGGCACAAGCACCACCCGAGAAGACACCGGCAATGGCGCTTGCGAAACGATTTACGTTAATGACTTTGAAATAATACGCCACTATACAAACGTTTGGAAAAAACTGATGTACTGTGCGCTACTTGTTCTGATCATCAGCATTATTGGCTATTTCCGCCAACCATTCAAAATTAAGCAATAGTCTTCAATTTGATAACATTTATTCTTCACCTAAAATGCGCTTCACATCCTCGGACTGGTAAAAAGGCAACAAATATTGATGAATAAAGGCAGCTAGCACACCCGTAGAAATAAGGTGATTAATGGCTCTAGGTGCAAAGGTCATAGCATCCTCAAGCAACATCTCTTCGCTAATTGAAATATCGTTTAACAAATCAAATAAACTCGTCTCTTTGTACTTTTCAAAAAAGAAATCTACGATTTCTTCTATAGCATTTTTATAAATATCAGTGGTACGAAGGTTTTTCCAATATTCAAACCCCATGACATAAGCTTCTTCAATATCATTGGCCGTGATGTATTGTTTATAGCCGCTCAGCTTTCTATCCTTAACGTTAATCCATGCATCCATTCCCAACTCAAGAATCTTCTCATTGGTTAAGTTCTTATTGAGGAATTTTTCACTTTCTCGCAAAGTAGAACGAATATTGCTGGCAACATACTTCTTTAAGGTTTCTTCCAACTTTGGAGACGCCTTGTCCATCACATTCTTACCAAACTTCATCATGGACTGAGCGCCAGGAATTTTTTTAGCTAAGGGATTGTCTGTAATGTAATCTTGAATACCATGATAAAGTAGATCTGACATCAATGATGCATACATCGGATTGCCAACGGCTTCAGATATCAATCGCTTACGAACATCTTCCATTTCCGCGATTTTACTTAACATCTCCTTAAAGTCTTTTTGCGACATGACATCGCCAGCAGTATTTTCTTCGAAGATTTCATGGTTATACATCTCTCGAGCCACCTCACCGACCAATTCTGGCACACCCGGGCCCAAGCTCATATCAGACGCATATTTGATGGCAACCTTTTTAATGCTCTCGCTAGTGATCACCTCTTCAAGCTTGATTGCTTTAGAGTTAGCCAACAACAGCTTTAAATTGCTTTCGATCAGAGGCTGCAAGCTATCCGATGAAACCTGCGCAACCATAAAGGCAACTTGAGCATCTAACAATTCTGCAGCTTTCGGTGTTAAATGAGACATGATATGTATCGCTTTCCATGATTAGTTATTTTTTGCATTGTATATCATTCTTGGATAATACAAGTGACCCTAGCGCCTAAAAAGGCTGAAATTTGGGAGAAATTGTTCACATCGAATCCTATCTCGCGAACCACTATCTATCGCCATTACTCGCGGTATACTAGCTGCCAACACAGCCATAGAACAAGGTCAGCTAAAAAGGAATCGCGATAATGGACTCTTTGGACTTAAGCAGTTATGAATTCATCCAGGCTCCCTACGATACTTATGCGAGCCTGTTAAAAGAGCAGCCTATTTATCATTGTGCTGAAAAAGATTTCTACTATGTAGCCAGCCACCCACTGGTGAGCGAGCTATTTACACACCCTAATTTGTCTTCGAATAGAGTGAGGACCCTGACTCAAACGCTCCCAGAGCCTTTCTTAAAAGCAATTGAACCGCTTACCTCAAGTTTGAGCAAGTGGCTATTATTCATGGATCCACCGCGACATACGCAGCTGAGGAAACTAGTCAACGCATCACTCAGCCGCAAAGTCGTTGCAGAACTCTCACCGAAGATAGATGCAATCGCAGAACTGCTACTTACGGATATCACTCAAAGTTGGGAAGTGATGAGTCAGTTCGCCTACCCTCTTCCTATGTTGGTTATATCTGACCTGCTCGGGGTACCAGAAGAAGACCAAACACTCATTAAGAACTGGTCCGCCAATATTGCTAGATTTCTTGGCGATAAAACCACACCGGATGATGTTAGAGTAGTGCAACAAAGCATCATAGAGGCGACGGGCTACTTTAGAGATCATTTAAAAGCACAAAAAGCCCAGCCTTCTAGTCATCTCATCCAAAACCTAATCAACTTCCAACAGGCCGACTCAAAATTTGAGGAAGAAGATCTAATCGCAAATTTAATTGCGCTGATATTTGCGGGACATGAAACCACTACAAATGGTATAGGTAACGCCATTAATCTGCTTATCCAAAATGCTAACACCCTACCGGATAACCAAACCTTATTGGATAACATAGAATCTGTGGTGGAAGAATGTCTTCGCTTTCAAAGTCCAGTACAACGAATGGGAAGAGTAACCACCCAAACAGTAGAAATCGGTGGGATCGAAATTCCAGCAAACAAAAGAGTGCTACTATTGATAGGCGCAGCTAACCGAGACCCAAAGGTGTTCAGTAATCCTGATTCGTTTCAATTCGATCGAGCAGATACTAAACATCTTGCATTTGGATATGGAATCCATCACTGCTCCGGTGCCCATTTAGCGAGAATTGAAATGCAAATTGCTCTCTCACACTTTTTAAGAAAATTCGACCTTAAGCGAGCCAACGTTAGTGAGAGCAAGATAAAGAAGAACCTTGGGCTTCGAAGTTTTGAAAAGCTAATAATTGAAGAATTGAAGTAAGTATATACATATGCTCCGCATCCCCATTGGAATTCAATATATGCTACTCAGCGCCTTTGGTTTTGCCATCATGGGTGCGTCAGTAAAGTGGGTTCACTTACAAGGCATACCAGTTCTAGAAATTGTTGCCGCCCGCGCTTTAATTTCCTTATGTCTTAGTTATCTAGATATTAAACGCAAGCGAATTCCAACCTGGGGCAACCGCAAAGACCTTTTGTTTGCAAGAGGCGCTATCGGCGCATTGGCCCTAGTGTGCGTTTACTACTCTGTAAGCACTCTCCCCTTAGCAGAAGCTACCGTTCTACAATACCTTCACCCCATGTTTACGGCGATCCTCGCGTTATTTCTTTTAAAAGAACGACTTCATACACCCACAGTTATTTGTATCGCATTAAGCTTCGCAGGCTTAATACTCATTGCACGTCCAAGTATTTTATTCGGTAGTGCTGCTTCAGACTATCCTGCAATTTCTGTTTTAGCAGGCGTTCTCGGTGCATTTGGTAGCGCTATTGCCTATGTAATCGTTCGCAAGCTCGCTCAATCAGACGATCCCTCGGTGATCATTTTCTACTTTCCACTAATTGCTTTACCGTTTTCACTGCTACTACTTGGAGATCAATTTGTATGGCCTCAAGGCTGGGAATGGTTCGGTTTATTAATGGTGGGCGTATTCACCCAAGTCGGCCAAATTGGACTGACTAAATCAATGCAAACAGAAACAGCTAGTAGAGCAACGGCTTTTTCTTATATGCAAGTTATATTCTCTGCTGCTCTTGGTTGGCTGGTATTCTCGGAGTTCCCTGTGATCTGGACATGGATTGGTGGCGGGCTCATTCTTCTCGGCGCCATCACAAACTTACTTTGGAAACCAAAGCCCTTTGTTGCCAATGGGTAATGGCAAACCCTATGGGCTTGGCTTTGGCTACGAAACATTAACTGGCACACAATACGATATTGAACAACTCGTGACTCTAAACTTATCGCTTGTTTCAAATGCCTTCACTTAAGATAAGCTTTCAGCACTTTCTGATTATCAAGCGTAAGTAGAGGCAAACTCTTTCCCGCCTCAACCAAAAATTTTGATGGCATTTCTTTGGCGGCTAAAACAGCGGCCTCAATTGAAGCTGGATCATCGTCTTTTAGTATTTCAATAAGCATGTTGCATTGCCTTGCATCTTTCTTCCGCTTATTGGAATCAGCCGCTGGCCTTCTAGAACAAACAACCAACTTATGTAATGCATATCGAGCTGGATGAGGCACATTGATAATTAAGCCACTACCTTCAATCACTGCAGCCTGCTGCACATCATCCAATAGGTAATCTAAAAACCTAACCGGCTCAGCATAAGAATCGAGCGCCTTGATATAAATCGGTTTAGTATTTGTTGGGCCATACATTGGGGTGATGATATCTAATCTTATATCCTGTTTCTTAGACTTGAACGTGGTGGATGGATGCTTGTGATTGAGTTTGGGTACTTCAAAAAAGCCGAACGAAGAATTCAAGATTTTATCTTTGAAAGATTCCTCCTTGTTAGGCAGAGCAAGCATAATTCCCGTGTCAGGCACTAAGTCTATATCCGATGTTCTTAAGTCTGATCCTTTAAAGGAATAACCCAGCATATTCTCGTAGCTGAAAAAAGCATGGGAACCCACCAATAGTCCCCCAGCCTTAAAGTAACCGGTCAGATCCAACAACTGAATGACTGTTTTTTAGTTTCAGCAATTGTATATTGAGCATACCAGTAATAGCTTTCTTTAACTTTCTTGCGAACAAAGGATAAGCCTTTTGTTTGAGGTAAAGAAGACAATCGGAGCTCTTCGAGCAGCTCCGAATACAATAACTGAGATGTATGGGAAAGTGGTTCCATCTGTAATTCAAGGGTTTAGCGACCGTTATACGCAGCTTATGAAAAAACTGCGTATAACGCATACATATGCATAAATTATTTAAATAATTTACCTAGTGACATAAAACGGGTTTCGCCAGTTGCGTCATCGATACCATCGTTGTCGGTAACAACATAAACGCTGCCATCAGCGGCGATTGCCGAACCTTCTGCCTTATCAACAACCCAACCACCCGTTGCTTTGAGCTCCGGTAGTAAGTCCTTAACCAAGGTTTTGCTTAGCACTGGAATGGAACCACCTTCAGCTACAGGGGCAACACCGGCCAAGGAGAACTTATACATACGCTTAATTTGCGCTTTATCGCCTTGCTGATTGTCACGCTCAATTATTGCAAAGGTTTCATCGTCAATCGCAGTGATTTCACTTAGTCCAACCCAAGCGCCTTCTTGAGCTGCATCTAAAGGATAGTAAGCGAAAGCCCAGGATTCAGTGGCTGGAGAATAAACACCGATACGTGCATATTCAGCAGGATCGGTTGCCCAAGCACGCTGGAAAGCAACTAATACTTTTTCGTCAGCACCACTACCAACAACCGCTACCCCTTCAAAACCGTGCTTTTTCTGAGCAGTCATTACCGCAGCAGGAAGAGTCACTTCTTTTTGAACTGTACCCTCTGCATCAGCAAGGATTAATAAATTATTAGTGCTACCAACTTTACCTTCTGATACTAGCCAGAAGCTGCCATCTTCACGTTGCGCGATACCTTCTAAATCATAGTCAACAGTAGCACCATCTTTCATTAATACCGTGCTACCGGTGATAACAGCAGGTGTTGCACTCACATCCACATCATAAATGCGCGACTGCTTGTAGAAACTATCGGGCACAGCATAAAGCTTGTCGGCATCAGCATTATCGGCAACCAAGCCGCTCAGGGCCCCCCAAGGAATTAACTGGCTATCATCCGACTTTATTTCAGGATAAGTAGCAGAATCCGCACCTAACTGGTAGATAGAAACAGTAGAACGGAAGCCATCGTCCGCATCGTCTTTTTCGCTCGACACGATTAAAAGATTTCGGCTTGGTACCGCTAGTACGCCTTCAGGGCCAACAGTCGTTGGTAGCAACTGATGGAACATAGGCTGACCAAATAAGCCAACGCTATAAACAGCAACAACGTTAGCACGCTCTGCACCCACGAATAAGAAATTGTTGTAGCCATAACGCGCTGCCGTGACAGCCTCTGGCTCAATACCTTTATTTTCAGAACGATCTTCAGGGTAATGACCTGCACGCAGAACTTTATGCTCTAAAGTAGATCCAGACTCATAACGCTCTGTTCCCCATGGAGTAAAAATAGTGAAGCCACGGCTGCCGCCCTCTTCACCATTCTCGTCTTCATAATCACCTTCATTGGCAGTTACCAACCAAAAATTATTTAACCAAGTAATCGCATCAGGCTCGCGCTTGCGATCTAAAATGGTATCTACCGGCTCGATCAAGTCGTTCTCGTTAGTATCAACGTTGAACAAGTCAGCAGTTCCTGCGCTGAAATCGTTGATGACGCGGGCTCTTCTTAAATCAACCAAAATGATATGGTTGTTTTCTTGTAGGGTTACTGCAGCAATATTGCCACGATTAATGCTGACATATTCGGGCTCTGGATCCGAAGGTGCAATATCAGCATAACCCGTTAGATCAACACTACGCACTTTCCAGTTATCGACCTTGCCACGCATTTTTACGACTTGTAATAAACCTGCTGGCAACTGCGGAATGATGCCATCATTCAGATCTTCATCACGTTCATTTTCAATCACAACAGCCGCATATTTTCCATCCGGGCTAACATCAATGGAATCAGGCTGGCCACCCATATCAAAGGATTTTACAAATGTAGCAGCTTTAGGATTGGAGATGTTATAAACCACCAGCGCGCCACTAGGATCAGTGAAACTAGCCGATGTGTTAATCGCCACTAATAAAAGATTGCCACGAACAGCAACAGACGTTGGTTCGCCGTCTAGCGCGATAAAGCCAGCAGGCGCAGGGGCTTTAGGATTGGTGATATCAATGATACCAATGCGACCCTTTGGGCTGTCGCTATAAAATACGAAATTGCCGTCTTTACTAATGGCACTGATTTCTGCTGCCGTTTCATCATCAGCAGACTCACCCGCAGCTAAGTTTTCAAAAACTGGGAAAGTAGCCACTCTCTCAAAATAAGGCTGCTTAAAATGTGAACCACCAAAATATTTATTCCAGCCGTAATCGTTACCCGCATAACTGACGGAGGCAGACGCTGCAGCAACGGCAGCAACCAGCGCAGTTTTTTTAGCCAAATGTTTCATCATGTTCCCCTATTGATTTTCAATTGTTGTTAGCCAAAGGCGCTAATAAATAATCAGGCGACCATGACAGGGGCATGAAAAAATTGGGGGATTTCATAAAAAAGTTTATTAACCGCTACTTGTTTTCGTGCCATGCAAACCTTGCTTACTAAACAAACAAAACAATGAATAATTTATGACGCTTGTTTTGCGTTTTTTTTATTTCGCATCACATATAGAAAAGTAATCACATAGACTCGATTTTACTTATTCGATGGTTAGCTAAAAAAAATTTATCCCGATTGATACAAGTACACAGCAAAACAATTCATCGTCTACCCGAGCAAAACAAATAAACACACCATTTACTTTACCCTTCACTACCGCTATTCTGCCTAAAATCGCTCAAAAAGGATTCAGCATGTCTGTGTTGTGCAACCTGTCAGATATTGAAGATGAAAGCGCCAAAGGCTTTGATTTTGATAGCCATCAATTAGTCGCCGTAAAAAAAGGTGGGCAAGTTTATGTCTATGTGAATTCCTGTCCTCATATAGGCATACCGTTGGAATTTAAACAGGATCAATTCTTAGACTTAGAAAACAAATTCATTCAGTGCGCCAATCATGGTGCTCTATTCGAAATCGAAACTGGCGACTGTATTTCTGGGCCTTGCAGTGGCCAAACGTTAAGAGCAGTTGCCACTGAAATTCGAGATCAACAAGTTGTTATCGTTGGGGATATTCCCGAGCGCTTTTAACGCATACAAACAGGGGGAAATATGGATACTTCCAGTATCAGTTTTACTGCACTTTATACCGGGCAGGTTTGGTATGAAAATGGATTGTCAGCGCCATTCTTTAGCACACCGCGTGGACGCTTAATGTATCTTGGTATGCAGCCATTGGAATGGATGAGTGAAAAAGCTTTTGGTACTAACTTGCATCATTTGCTCTTACAGCGCCATCACATCATGGATTATCGGATTGCTGAATTAATCGAGCAAGGGGCCACTCAAGTTTTGGAAATTGCTTGTGGATTGTCTCCAAGGGGGCATTTATTTACTAGGCGCTTTCCGGAACTGCATTACATAGAAGCTGACCTTCCCGATATGGCGGCTCGAAAGAAAGCGCTACTGGATGAAAAGAATGCATACGGCCCCCACCACAAAGTCATTCCGTGCAATATATTAGAAAGTGGCGCTCCCCATGGTTTAGATTATATTCTTCGCAATGTGTTAGACCCAGCTAAACCAACCGTTGTTATTACAGAAGGTTTAGTGAATTACTTTTCACTGCAAGCAATTACACCTTTTTGGAAAACGCTTGCCGAAATAGGCAAAGAATTCCCGAACCTTTGGTATTTCGCTGACTGCTACCCGCTAGAAAAAGGCACAAAAACCTATAATTTTATTATGGGTTCCATGAAGGCTCTCGGCACCATCACACGTGCGGAAGTCAATCCTTTATTTAGCAGTGATCAACATGCTATTGGCTATTTAAACGATATTGGCTTTGGTGAAGTTAAGGTACACGAGCCAGAAACCTTTTACACACAGCTGAATATTCCCAAAAGTCGCAATAAAACCTTCACCCGAGTAATAGAAGCCAAGGTTTAAAAAATCCAATAAAAAGCCGGACTAGAACATAAACCATTCTAGCCCGGCTTTTTTAATGGTTTATGATTTATGGCAAGGTTGTATCTAACACCTCCTGTTCATAAATCGTATTGCCTTCATCGTCTTTACCAACGATATGGAAACGTACCGTAGTTGCTTCACAATTCATTTGTTCGCAATAGGCATCGTAATAACCACTAACAGCTGCGCTACCTTCCAAATTCACGTTTATTACAATGTA
>JAKSAW010000211.1 GCA_022361455.1 Pseudomonadales bacterium
ACCTGTCGCACAGTTATTCAAGTGACAGATACGTAGGTATTTACAACCTAGAGCAATCATTGGAATGGTACCGAAACCGAAGCTTTCCGCACCTAAGATTGCTGCTTTAATTACATCTAAGCCAGACTTCAAACCACCATCCGTTTGTAGGCGTACGTTCTGACGTAGATCGTTACCGCGGAGAGTTTGGTGTGCCTCACTCAAGCCAAGCTCCCAAGGGGAACCAGCGTAGCGAATAGAAGTGATTGGACTTGCTGCAGTACCACCGTCATAACCAGAGATAGTGATTAAGTCTGCATAGGCTTTCGCAACACCCGCTGCGATAGTACCTACGCCAGGCTCAGCAACAAGCTTCACAGACACTAGCGCATCTGGGTTAACTTGCTTCAAGTCGTAGATTAGCTGGGCTAAATCTTCGATTGAATAAATATCGTGATGCGGCGGCGGTGAAATCAATGTCACACCAGGCACCGAGTAACGTAAGCGTGCAATTAGCTCGTTTACTTTACCACCAGGTAGCTGACCACCTTCACCAGGCTTAGCACCTTGAGCAACCTTGATCTGTAGAACTTCAGCATTCACCAAGTAGTGTGGTGTTACACCGAAGCGACCAGACGCCACTTGTTTAATTTTAGAAACACGCTCAGTACCAAAGCGAGCTGGGTCTTCCCCACCCTCACCTGAGTTACTGCGACCACCTAAACGGTTCATAGCCGTTGCGATCGCTTCATGAGCTTCTGGGCTCAAAGCACCGAGAGACATACCTGCGGAATCAAAGCGAGGCAAAATCTTATCGATTGGCTCGACGTCATCAATAGAAATTGGCTGAACATCAGTGCGAAGCTTGAATAAATCGCGCAGCGCAGCAACTGGTCGATCTTGAACCAGGTTGGCATATACTTCGAAATCTTTGTATTCACCTGACTGTACGGCTACGTGTAACGCTTGAACAACATCAGGGTTGAAAGCGTGATACTCACCACCGTGAACGTATTTCAAAATACCGCCTTGATCAATCGGCTTACGCGCTTTCCAAGCAATACCTGCAAGCTGTTTTAAGTCCGATTCGAAGTCGACAAAGCGAGCGCCTTTAATGCGGCTAGTGACGCCACAGAAACAAAGATCGATAACTTCTTCCGCCATGCCCACAGCCTCGAATAGCTGCGCTCCACGGTAAGAAGCGATGGTTGAGATACCCATCTTAGAAAGGATTTTTAATAGACCTTTTCCTATCGCTTTACGATAGTTTTTAAGCGCTTCCGCTGGGTCCATTAACACTTCGCCAGATTTAATGAGATCACAAATCACATCGTAAGCGAGGTAAGGATATACCGCCGTTGCACCAAACCCTAACAAAGTAGCAAAATGATGCGGGTCACGAGCAGTACCTGATTCAACAATAATGTTGGCATCGCAACGTAGGCCTTTTGCAGTCAAACGATGATGCACAGCACCCGTCGCCATCAAAGCATGAACAGGAAGCTTGGCATCGTTCAACTCACGGTCAGTTAACACTAAGATAACTTTGCCTTCGCGAGCAGCGCTTTCAGCTTGATCTGCAATATTTTCAATAGCGGCTTTTAATCCGATTTCAGGATCAAAGTTCAAGCTAATGCGCTCAACCTCATAACCTGGCTTTTCGATGCTTGTGAGCAAGCCAAATTTGTAGGGAGACAATACGGGAGAAGATAGGATAGCCCGATCTGCATGCTCTGGCGTTTCTTCGAATACGTTGCGTTCTGCACCCACACAGGTTTCTAACGACATTACGATCGCTTCACGCAATGGATCGATCGGCGGGTTCGTTACCTGGGCGAATTGCTGACGGAAATAGTCGTAAGGAGAACGCACTTTCGCTGAAAGCACAGCCATTGGCGTGTCATCACCCATTGAACCAACCGCTTCTTGACCGTTTTCAGCCATTGGGCGAAGCACTTGATCTCGCTCTTCAAAAGACACCTGGAACATCTTCTGATGTGTTTTTAGATCATCTTCACTAAGCGGATCTAAACAAGCACTTTCTTCAGTCAGTGTCGATTGAATACGTACCGCATTTTCCTTCAACCATTTCTTGTATGGCTGACCGGCTTTCAAACGGTTATCAATGTCATTGGTGTGAAGCACTTCGCCAGTTTCAGTGTCCACAACCAAAATCTGTCCTGGGCCAACACGGCCTTTCGCTACGACGTCTTCGGGTTTGTAGTCATACACACCAATTTCAGATGCTAACGTGATATAGCCGTTGCTGGTGGTTACCCAACGTGCCGGACGTAAGCCATTTCTATCCAACATACAAATAGCATGACGACCATCTGTCATTACCATACCCGCAGGGCCATCCCATGGTTCCATGTGCATGGAATTGTATTCATAGAAGGCACGCAAATCGGCATCCATGGTTTCCACGTTCTGCCATGCGGGTGGAACCATCATGCGAACAGCACGGAAGATATCTACGCCACCAGCTAGAAGGACCTCTAGCATGTTATCCATGCTGGAGGAGTCAGAACCGGTACGGTTAACTAGCGGTGTGATTTCTTGAAGGTTCGGCAACAACTCAGACTCAAACTTAGAAGTACGAGCAACAGACCAATTGCGGTTACCCATAATGGTGTTGATTTCACCATTGTGTGCCAAATATCTAAAGGGCTGCGCTAACGGCCATTTAGGAAGGGTATTAGTAGAAAAGCGTTGGTGGAAAACGGTAATAGCCGTTGCCATGCGCTCATCACCCAGATCTTTATAAAAGCTGGTCAAATCAGCAGGCATTACCAAGCCTTTATAAGACACGACGGATGCGGACAAGCTTGGGATATAAAAATCTTCATCAACTGCTAAAGCTTTTTCAACGTGGCGACGCACAAAGAACAAACGACGATTCGCCTCTTGCTCACTAATGCCGTCTTCAACATTGATAAAGATCTGTTCCATTTGCGGCAAGCTTTCCAAAGCAATACGACCACAAACAGAAGAATCGATTGGAACCACACGCCAACCAACAACATTCAAACCTTGCTTAGTTACTTCGCTTTCAAAAACTTCGCGAGCTTGTTTGGCTTTTGCATCATCCTGACTTAAGAAAACCATACCCACCGCAAACTGCGCTGACAGTTCTTGGGAGAAAGTTTCTTGAGCAACTGTGCGGAAAAAGCTTTCCGGCATCTTTAACAACAACCCGCAACCATCACCTGTTTTGCCATCCGCAGCGATACCACCACGGTGAGTCATGCAGGTAAGTGCTTCGATCGATGTTAACAACAGATCATGGCTTGGCTGCCCTTTCATGTGAGCAATCAAACCAAAGCCACAGTTGTCTCTAAATTGGTCAGGGTGATAGAGCCCAGTACTCTGTACACTCATCGCTTATTTAGCCCTTTTTACATTTCGAATTCTGAACTAAGCCCGATCGCACTC
>JAKSAW010000441.1 GCA_022361455.1 Pseudomonadales bacterium
CAACCATAGCGATGAGAACCTTTATCGCTTAAACTACGAGCGTCGCTTGCATCCTGAGTCAAGTGGCGCTTTTTTTGTTGTGGAAGCCGAATGAAATGAAAGTATTACTCCTTACATTATTGCTAAGTTTTTCTGTAGTACCGAAAGCCGCCGCTGAGCAATATATGACTCAGGAAGCATTTTTAACGGCAGCTTTTTCTGGAGAAGCGTACAAGAAGCAAAAGCTTTGGCTAAATAAAAAAATGAAGCAAGTTGCCAAACAAATTCTCAAGCATGACTACAACGCATTGCGTGTGCGTTACTGGGGAGCAGGGCATAAAACTGCTTGGATTCTTGAAGAGATTGGTAAAGAAAGACCAATTACTATTGGAGTGGCGGTAAGTAATGGGCAAATTGATCGCGTTAATATTTTAGAGTTTAGGGAAAGTCGTGGTTGGGAAGTTCGTTACCCGTTCTTTACGGAGCAATTTGACGCCGTTGGCGTTGATGATGAATATACGCTCACAAAAAATATTGATGGAATATCAGGTGCGACCCTCTCAGTGAGAGCTGTTAAGAAAGTTGCCGCATTGGCTCTGTATCTTCACACTCAAACCGATTTCGCAAATTCTGCCCAATAACATGCTAGTCCCATTTAAACGAAAACTCAGAATACTGCTACTTAAATGGCACCGAGGTCTTGGGCTGATCGCTGCATTGTTTGCGATATTTTTAGTAGTAACGGGTATCCCATTAAATCATGGCAATGATTTGCTGTTAGATAAAACGCCTATTCCTAGTTCATTGTTATCTTGGTATGGAATCCAAGTGGAGATTCCCCAGGAGGGGTTTAAATTAGGTGATCGCTGGACGGTATCAGCACAGCAGCAACTATTTCTTGATAGTCAAAATATCGGGTCTTGTAGGGATCAACTAGCTGGTGCAGTAGCTACCGATGAAGGCTTGTTTATTGCCTGTGGCCGACAAGTATATTTTTTGACTAACGAAGGAGAGGTGATCGAAACTGCAGAGCTTCGTTTTGCAGTAGGTTCAGTAGGATCAAATTCTGGTAACGTATATTTAAAGCTAAATAAACAAGCGGTTAACTTTGATCTTTATGAATTTGAGGTTGGTGAAGTAGTGATAACCGAAGACAAAATTAAATGGTCTATACCAGACTTTCTTCCCAGCGCAATTAGCGATGCTATTGCTGATCAAATCATTGTTGAAGATATGACTTGGGAACGTTTTCTACTAGATTTGCATTCCGGTCGAATGTTTGGATCTTGGGGCGTATGGTTTGTAGATTTGATTGGTATCGCGATATTGGTATTGGCTGTTTCTGGTGTGTGGCTTCGGCTTGCCAGACCAAAAGCTAAGCATCATTAGTTCAGCGAACGGAAATTAACTAGCCATTTTGGCTTTGATCTGCATTTTTCTGTTGATAGAAGTTATCAAAGAATGCCATTGCCTCTTCTGCTGACGAAGGCTTAGCGAATAAGAAACCTTGAATAGTATGGCATCCCATGGATTGCACTATATCCAGTTGATCTTCTGTTTCCACACCTTCTGCAACGGTTTCAAGTTCTAGAGATTTTGCTAGTTCGGTAATGGTTTTTAACACCAATACCGCTTGTTTATTCTTGGTCAAATTTCTAATAAAGGCGCGGTCTATCTTGAGAGTGTCGATTGGAAATCTCAATAAATAGGCTAGCGAAGAGTATCCGGTACCGAAATCATCCAGAGCAATACTGACGCCAATTTCTTTGAGTGCATTGAGGATATTCGCCGCAGTGTTCTCATTTTGCATCAAGCCGCTTTCTGTAATTTCTAGCTCTAGATGCTTGGGATGCAGGTCGTACTTAGATAATGTGTTGCGAACAGAGTTGCTAGGGCTGCCGTAATTGAATTGTACGGGCGACAAGTTAATAGACACCACAACATCTTCGTAACCGGCTTGCAGCCAGCGCTTAATTTGAGCACAGGCCTGTTCCAGCATCCAATCACCGACGTGCTGTATAAAACCAGTTTCCTCAGCTACGGGAATGAATAAACCAGGGCTGATAAAGCCTTTCTCTGGATGCTGCCAGCGAATCAGGGCCTCAAATTCATATCGGTTAGTGCTGTTGAGTGGGACGCGCGGTTGAAACACGATTCTGAATTCATGGTTTTCCAATGCCGCTCGCATGCTTGACTCTAAAGCTAAGCGTTCGGAGACAGGCTCATTCATCTTATGGTCGAAATATTGGAAATTGTTTTTGCCGCGGGCTTTGGCCTCATACATCGCGATATCTGCATGCTTCAACAGCATTTCAGGTGTGTTGCCGTCGTGGGGATAGCAGGCGATACCAATACTAGCGCCAATATAGATTTCATGATCGGTAAGAATAAATGGCTGCGAAAGTTTCGATAAGATCCTAACGGCAACCTTAGATGCTTCTTCAATGGTATTTATTTGCGAAAGAACTAATGTAAACTCATCGCCCCCCATTCTAGCTATCAGATGGGATTGAGTTTCAGCGGGTAAGTTGGTTGCTCGTTCCATGATATCGGTTGCACGAATGCAATCTTTTAAACGGTTACTTACTTCCAGAAGTAATTGGTCACCCATGTCATGGCCAAGGCCATCATTAATATTTTTAAAATTATCCAGGTCGAAAAACAGTACTGCGATGACTTCGCTGTTTTCTTCTGCATGGGCAAGAAAATGCTGAATCGTTTCTAAAAAGGTGATTTTGTTGGGCAGTCCTGTAAGGGTATCGTAATAAGCCAGCTCTTCAATTTGTTCAGTGGAGGCCTTTAGATTGGTCCTCATTGAATCAAAGGCTTTGGCTAGTTCGCCTACTTCATCATCCTGATCGATTTCGATCAGGTTCGCCATATCGCCTTCAGCCATTGCTTGGGTGTAGTGATTTAGCTTTTCAATAGGGCGAGTCACTAATGTTCGAATCACGGAAAATAAAACAACAGCGAATGTTATAACGATGCCAATAGTCATCATTATGACCATCTTATTTAGTTCATCTGCGCCAGCCGTTAATTTGTTTTTCGATATAAAGCCTGTAGCATAGATATTGCTTTCTATGTTGTAGGTAACAGCTAGAATGGTTTCGCCACTATGGTGAGTTTGTATTAGACGATTAATATGTTTGGTGCGAATATTGGAGCGAGATAGGCGTTTAGAGAACTCATTTAAAGCTCGATTAGACTCGAAGTATGCAAGACCCTGATTATTAGAAATAATCAAATCCGGTGATGCACCATCGGAGTCGGACATAGGAATTTCGTTGATGAAACCTAAATCCATGGCCAACACTAGATGTCCCCAAAGTATTTTCTTGCGTGAATCATCAATTGAAAATAGTGGGGTGCTAATAAGAGCAACTCCAGTTTCCTTGCCTGGCAACTTCGCAAGACTAACATGAGTTTCTAGCGGACGAGACTTTATGCTTTTGTACAGCTGGGGGGCAGTGTCTTTGGTGGAAGGTGATTTAATGCCGTCGGCAATAATATGAATATCTTCGTAACCGTCCTTCAACAGAACTTTTATTTCCAAGTATTCGGATTCTGATGCCTTGAAGCTTTGTAGCCATTTTACTAATGGCTTGTAGAACAAACTATAGCGTTGTGCTTCATTTGCGTTGATATATTGTTGTAACAGCGAGTCTTGACTAATGAACTCTAAATTGGTGTTTGCTCGGTTAATGTGGGTTTTAATATTGAATTTGATCTGATTAAGTAGTGTTTCTATATGCTCTTCAGCATTCTTTACAGCAATGCTGTTAATCTGGTAATAAGCCATATAGCCCACAAGAAGCATGGGAAGAATAATTAATGGTATCAGTAACCCTAGAATCTTAGTTTGTAGCTTCATGGATTTATTTCATTACCTTGAGAAAAATGTCATTCCGTTGCTTAAGCTGTCGTGGTGAAAGCTCAGTATAAAACTCAGATTTATCGATGACGCTTTGGTTAGGGTGAATCCGGCGATCTTCTAGAAAGCCCTTTTTAAGATGTGCATGCGCTGATTTATTGGGGGATGCATAGTTTAAATAGGTCGCTATCTTAGCAGCGTTCATCGGCTCATTAATAAAATTAATAAATGTCTTTGCTGCTTCAATATTCTTGGACTGCTTTAAAATTGCAATATCATCAACCCATAAATTTGTACCCTCTTGAGGTACTACAAAACTAATATTGTTGTTGTATTCTTTCAGGAGTAACGCATCACCGTTGTATATCATGGAAACCCAGATATCGCCTTTGACAATTTGCGCTGATTCGTCCAACTTAGGATAGGAGTAGCTTTTTACAAATGGCTTTTGCGCGAGCAAAAGTCGCTCTGCTTCCTTTAATTCAGTTTTATCACTGGAGTTAATAGAGTGGCCGAGTGATTTAAGTGCTAACCCAATAGTATCTCGACTGTCCTCAATCATCATAATACGGCCTTTGAGTTCATCAGCCGGTTTAAACAAGTCGTTCCAAGAATCAATGGTCGTTGCTACTTTATCTTTTCGATAAGCGATACCAACGGTACCCCACAAGTAGGGTAGTGAATAACCCACGAGTTGATCTTTGGGTAGCCATTGAGTATCAATGTGTTTTAGATTGCTGTAGTCAGAATCGACATACTTGTTTAGCCACCCATATTTGGCATATTCCCTGAAAGAGGCACGAGATCCAACGATCAGATCCAAACCTTGGCCGCCTTTGGTGTTGATTAAGGTCTCATCTTTTAACTCATCCGTCTCATAGAAAACTTGTTCGATTTTAACGCCATGAGTATTTTCAAAGGCGGTTAGCAATTCCTCTGGAAAGTAATCTTCCCATATAAATAGCTGCAGCGTAGTGCTGGCGGCGCAGGTAGCGCTCACCAGAAACAACAATATACAAGTCAAAAACCGCTTCAGCATGCAGGTATCCGAAAGAAAATAGGTATATTTTCAGTATAGCTAAGTGCTGCTGGATGCCAGTTTTGTTGAGGTTGCTTATTAAAAAGTTGGCCAATATAAGATCAACTTATTTAGAAAATCTCCAACGGTTTGGTAATGTGATCAAGTTCACAAAATTTATGGGTTCCTGGAGGTTTTCATGAATTCAGATGCTAAAACTTCGTTTCTTTATGATTTGAAGGTATATAACGATTGCACCGGCGAAATGCTTGGCTACGTGACAGCAATAGATAATGAGAACGTTGAGATGTTGCTTGATGAAGCGATTGATCTAGAAAAAGAAACGTTTTTCGCTATTGAGAACATTCTAGAAATGGAGCCAGGCCACACAGCTATCTTTGCTGCTATATGTGATGAATGCGATTCTGCGGCCGCAGCGCATAAACATCACGCCAAATTAAGATTTACTCAAATCTCCAACGAGGTGGCGGCGCTTCAGGAAGTGCTTCACTAATAACTCCCCGCAGATATCTACAACTCGGGTAAAGATTAACCTTTACCCGAGTTAGCCATGCTGTTTTTCCGCTTGGTTCTTACTAAGATTGATCCATAATACTCTCAGATGATGCTATCTTATTGATATTAATAAGATTGACGCTTGTGGTATGAATGCTCAGTAATTGATCCCGCGATTAGAAACAAACCTAGGAGCCATTATGGATTGCCGACCCAGTATTGCACAGTTACTTAAATCGGATGCCGGTATCGACCAAGTTGTAGTTAAAGGTTGGATTAGAACTCGCCGAGATTCTAAAGGCGGATTTTCTTTTCTCAACGTTCACGATGGTTCCTGTTTCGATGGCATTCAGGTGGTTGCAGACGGCGAGCTAAGTAACTACGAGTCTGAAATTAAGCACCTGTCTGCTGGTTGCAGTGTTGTGGTTGAGGGAGAACTCGTTGCATCTGAAGGTAAAGGGCAAAGTTTCGAGATTAAGGCCAGCTCTGTGGAAGTGCTCGGTTGGGTTGATGATCCAGAGACTTACCCAGTCGCTAAAAAGCGTCATACCTTCGAGTTCCTTCGTAGTGTTGCGCACCTGAGACCCAGAACCAACACCTTTAGCGCGATGACACGTATTCGACATAGTGCGGCTCAAGCGATTCATCGATTCTTCGATGAAAATGGGTATGTGTGGGTGAACACACCAATCATCACTGCCAGTGATTGCGAAGGAGCGGGCGAGCTTTTCCGGGTGAGCACTTTAGATCAAGCCAATCTGCCGCTGGATGATAAAGGTGATATTGATTTCACCCAGGACTTTTTTGGCAAAGAAAGCTACCTGACGGTGTCAGGACAATTGAATGTAGAAGCTTATTGCTTGGCCATGTCAAAGGTGTACACCTTTGGGCCAACCTTTAGAGCAGAGAATTCCCACACCAGCCGACACCTTGCAGAGTTTTGGATGGTAGAACCTGAGATTGCCTTCGCTGATTTAAATGAAGTGGCGAGCGTGTCTGAAGCCTTTTTGAAATATGTGTTTAGCGCGGTATTGAATGAACGCGAAGACGATATGGCGTTCTTCCAAAAGATGATCCAACCAGATGCGATTACTCGTTTAGAAAAGCTTATTAATCAAAGTTTTGAGCGCATCGATTATACCGATGCAGTTAAGTTACTTCAGACCTGTGGTAAGTCATTTGAATATCCAGTGGAGTGGGGGATTGATCTCCAATCCGAGCACGAGCGTTTTATTGCCGAAGAGCACGTCAAAGGACCTGTGGTGATTACCAATTACCCCAAAGAGATCAAGGCCTTTTATATGCGCGAGAATGATGATGGCAAAACCTGTGCGGCGATGGATGTGCTTGCCCCTGGGATTGGCGAGATTATTGGTGGTAGTCAAAGGGAAGAGCGGCTGGATCGATTGGATGCCAAGATGACAGCCATGGGCATCATGGAAGAACTGAGCTGGTACCGTGATTTGCGACGCTATGGCACTGTGCCTCATGGAGGCTTTGGCTTGGGGTTTGAAAGGTTACTTAACTATATGACAGGTATGGAAAATATTCGGGATGCGATTCCTTATCCGAGGGTTCCTGGGGTTGCGGATTTTTAAGTTCACCGGATTTTACAATAGATAAACAGACTTATGCCGCTTGAGTTTGGTATAAATCCTGATCAATTTTTGATTGTGGTTTGACTAATTTCAAATGGTGGTTGTTAGTGGATTCTGTAGATGATTCAAGATTTCGCCTAATTGGTTCTCAATTGAAGAGCTTTGTTAATGTTCGGAAGCGCTCAGCAGAGGTGCTTGGTGAATCGGCACCTTATTTGGAGCGTGGGAAAGGAACTCCAGTAGTATTTTTGCATGGTTTTAGCTGTAATAAATCAAATTGGCGCGGAATCATGCATCGATTTCCTTCAGAGTCATATCGACTTATAGCACCCGATCTACCTGGATTTTGCTTAGCGCGATTGGATCCAGAGAAAAACTATAGTCGACGTTTCTTTTTAGATTGGATTAATGGCTTTTTGGACGCAATAGGCGAACAAAAGTGCCACCTGGTTGTGCATTCAACCTCAGCAATGATAGCAATTCACTATGCAGCAGCGCATTCCGAGAGATTGCACTCGCTTACTTTAGCTAACATGCCAGATAACCTCATGCCAGAAGCAAGTGAGGAAGGTGGAATTGTCGATGAGTTCTTTCAAAGCTTAAACGCGAACTCAGCGGATGAATTGTATAAAAACATGAGCAAGCTATTTTATAAACCGCCAACCGTACCTAAAGTGCTCATGGAATATAACTATAATCTTTTTCAAAGCAAGCTCGATGACGCAGAGAATCTGTTTGACTCTTGTCTTAAGTTAAGACCTCAACTTATCTCGAAAACTCCATTGATCGCTTGTTCTGTTTTGTTAATAACTGCTGACCATGATATTTATGCTCCTAGGAATTTTGCAGAAAAAATGGAATCGAACTTTCGGCAGTTATTCAGCGTGGAATTGGAAAGATGTGGACATATGAGTTATCTCGAAAAACAGACAGATTTTATCAATGCTTTGAATGAATTTGTTACTATGATTGATAGGAAGAACATATCTAGCTTTCAGTGTGCTTGATTTCCATTATGCTAATCTTTTTTCGATGTATATAGTTATGGATTTGATGTCATACAGATAATGTTTAATCCTGAAAGTTAAGAGTAGATTTGTATGACCAATGCCATTGAAGATACCAGTTCTCATATCTTGGGTTCTCATGTTTCGAGTATTTTTAGCGTTAGGAAAAAAAGTACATCCGTAGATGGGAAGTCGGTAAATTATTTGGAGAGAGGTTCAGGTATACCTGTATTGTTCCTGCATGGCTTCAGTACACACAAATCAACCTGGCGTGGTGTAATGGCCCGCTTTCCTTCCGACAATTATCGCTTGATCGCTCCAGATGTGCCTGGTTATTACATTGCTCAAATAGATCCCAAGGTAAAATTTTCTCGCAATTATTTCAATCAATGGATAGATGCATTTGTTGATAGTTTAGGGTTGGAAAAGTTTCATCTTGTTGCGCACTCGTTATCCACCATGGTAGGAATTTTCTATGGAGCAGCTCGAAAACAGCGTCTTCATTCCCTCATTCTAGCAAACGCTCCCGATATATTCATGCCTGAATCAACTGCTAAAGGCGGTTTGGTTGAGGACTTTCTCGAAAGTATACAGGTGAAATCAGGTGATGAGTGGTATCAGTCAGTGTCTAGGTTGTTTTATAGGAAACCACAGATACCTAGGCTAATTCGAGAATATAACTATAATGTGGTCGCGAAAAATTTGGATTCGGCTGATAACTTTTTGGAGTTTATATTACGATTGAGACCACAGGTAATCACGAATTCGACTCAATTGAGGTGTCCAGTGTTGTTGATTACATCTGATCATGATGTGTCTGCTTCCAATGGGTTTGCTGAGAAGGTTATATCCAACTTCAACTCAGCGAGTACGGTGAACTTAATACGCTGCGGACATATGAGTTATTTAGAAAAGCAGTCGGATTATATTTCTGGTTTGTACAAACATCTAGAGAGTATTCACGGTAACTCTCGTTTGATGAAAGATCAGTATGCTTAGACGATAACTAGATAAGAGCTTCCAATACTAGAAATAATCCGGCACCACCAATAGTTAAGCATAAAATCTGTTTTATGGATTTAAACTTATAGAAAGGGCGATTCAGAATCATAGCTACAGAAAATGCGGTTAAGGCAACTGCTAGTAATAACTTTGATATTTCTGGAACGATTAAATCAACAATGAGATATATCGCAACGATAAAGACGCTCCAGAATACCGGCATTCCTAGGTAGGATAATCCATTAGACTCTTCAATATTCCCTATTTGGTTAAACACCGATAGGCGAATACAACCGAATGTGAGCATACTCATGATAAAGACGATGTAGACTCCATCGAAACCAGATTCATATAACAATATGCCGGGACTTACCAGATAGATAAGTACATCCATAAAGCCATCTAAATATTTTCCAAAATCTCTTTCTAGACCATATTTTCTTGCCAATATACCATCCATGGCATCTGCTAGCATTGCAATAAATAATACAGAGATGCCTAAGTAGTAGTAACCATGTAAAGATAATCCTACAGATAGAGATGACGTAATGATGCTAGTGAGCGTTAAGAAATCAACTCTGTTGAGTTATACTATGAATAGATTAGGTTCTTCCATGATTACTTAGAGAGCCTTATGGAATAGCCCATAGTGATAGCTATGTTGAGCGAACTTTTTAATTGCTTTTGAATGATTGTCTTCCCTTACCATTGCCCCATAGCCAAACTCGTAGAGTTTGTGTTCCTCCGCTCTTAGTGTTCCAAAAAAACCACCATAATAGCCTAAACCCATGGATCGAAAATCAGGGTGAACACCTACAGTTTTCCCCAAAAACGTTCTTGGTTCGGGTAGAAGTTGGAAGTGGTCGCAATATCTTAGGTTTTGGGTGTCGATACGATTTTCCGCTGCTTGGGTTACTAATGGTGAGTAATCCGGATAGAAAAGCTGAAAGGCGACAATTTTGTCGTTTTGAAGAGCAACATTACTCATAGTCGGACAAAATTTGTTTGCAAACTTTTCACCACAATAACTCTTGAATTGATCAAATGTGATAGGAGTGTAAGCGAAATTCTCCTTAAATATACAATCAACTATGGGGTAGAGTTGATCCAAACTGGCCATCCAGTAATCTGAAGTTAGAGGTTTGAGGGTAATACCTGCATCGTTAGCTTTTTTCTCCAACTTCTCAATTTGCATTTTGGCGGCAAAAGCAAGAACTTGAGTAGTGCAACAAGCGGTAAAGTACTTGTATCTAATTTCGTAACCAAGCTGCTCCAATAAATCAGGGTAATAGCTTGGGTTATAGGGTTCTCCTAAGAACTGAGGGCGCTCGAAAGCATCTAGTCTGAGGCGGTAGTCGTTATAGGTTGAAAAATTTATTGGGCCATAAATTCGTTTTGCACCAAGGCCTCTTGCCCATGCATCCAGCTGGTCAAATGCATCTTTACACAAATCAAGGTCGTTTGTGGTCTCCCAAAACCCAAAGAAAGCAGCCGTTTCCCCATCGATTCTCAATTCAGGATTATAGAATCCCGCCAAGCGAAGGTTTTCTGAATGAATGATGCAGGCCTTGTTCTTTGAGAAATATGGATTGCTCTCAGAGAAGCTGGCTTCTAGTGCATCTCGATCCTCTGGTATCCAGTTGGGGTCTTGCGCATAGAGTTTGTGCGGGAGGTTCAAGAAATCTTCTGGTAACTTCTCAGAAGGTTTCCATTCTTTTGCCGCGATAGATTGGCTCACAGTTAACTCTCCTTATGAATCTCTTTTAAAGCATAGCTTTGAAAACAAGCGCATCAAATAAGATGACCTATACTGAGAAATTAAGTGAAAGTTTTGTTTTGGTTTTCGTGTTTGTGGAATATGCGTTCATTTGCTTTCGATATCGAGCATTATCGAAAGCTGAGGTGTTAAGGTGCTGAGTTGCTGCAACTGTTGCGTGTGATCTTAGATCGTCCTGCATTGGTCATTTTATGCTGTTTGCTTATGGTAGGAGGTTTTACGGGAGGCTTGAAAGACTCCTATATAAATCCAGATTTTCGTCTGTATTTTAGTGAAGATAATCCCCAGATGTTGGCTTTCGAAGCGTTAGAAGCGGACTTTAATAAACAAGACAATCTGACTTTTCTCCTTCTATCCGATGGCGGCGTGTTCACAGAAAAGGCGTTGGTGCTTATTCGTTCATTAACTGATGATGCGTGGAAACTTCCTTATGCTAGGCGCGTTGATTCCATAACTAATTTCCCTAGAACCATTTCAGAAAATGATGAATTAATATCAGATGATTTAGTTGGTGCTGAGTTTGTCTTCAATGAGCGTTCGATTGAAGTTGTTCGTAAATATGCGCTTGAGGATGTTGTTGCCTCCAGATTTATTAGCGTGGATGAGAAAGTCGCCGTTATTACCGTGTCTTTAAATCTTCCTGATGATGATCTAGATGCGACATCTAAATTAGTGGGTGAAGCTAGAAAGTTAGTAGCTGAAAAGTATGGGGCTGAATCAGGAATTGACGTCAAGTTAATTGGCACTGCGATTATAAATATGGCCTTGCAGGAAGCGGTTGAGAGAGATTTAGGCTTTTTGATTCCCGTTTCTTATCTAGTTATCTTTGGGGTTATGTATTTTCTCCTTAGAGTAGTATCTGGTGTATTTATTACAATTGGGGTAATAACACTATCAAATTTTGTTGTGTTAGGTGCTTTTGTTTGGAGCGGGGGAATCCTGACTCCCGGCGTTAGTACTGTTCCTAATATGGTCATGATAATAGCTGTCGCGGACTGTATGCATTTGTTGGTCTCATATTATCAATACCTTCGCCAGTTTGAAAAAAGAGAAGCATTAGAACGAGCCTTATCTATAAACCTTAAGCCGATGTTTATAACAAGCGTAACAACAGCTATTGGGTTGCTGTGCCTTAATTTCTCTGAGTCTCCCCCATATAGAGACTTGGGAAATATGGTTGCTTTTGGGGCAATAGTTGCCTTTTTGCTAACGATTACATTTGTGCCAGCGTGCCTAATGTTGCTACCAGTGCCTAAAAATATTCAAGTTGGGGGACCGCCTAAGTCACATGAGAAGGTAATGTTGTCTTTGGGTGGTTGGGTGAGTGACAACTCCTATAAGTTAGCAGGCGTCAGTCTTATTTTGGTTCTCGCATTAGCCTCCCAGCTACCAAAAAATGATTTATCTGATAATTGGGAAACATATTACGACGAAACTTTTCCTGTAAAACAGGCGCTATTGGTTCAAGAAAATCAGCTATATGGCTCGCGGTTTATTGATTACAAGGTACTTAGTGGTGAAGAGGGAGGGATTTATAGTCCTAGGTATATGAGTGATCTAGATTCCCTTGCTGCTTGGCTCCGAAAGCAACCTAAAGTAGGTAGTGTCACGGCATTCTCTGATCAAGTAAAGAAAATACATCAGACTTTACATGAAAATAATCCCAGTTATTTTTCTATTCCAGGTAATAGAGAGTTGCTTTCACAAAGTGTGTTGCTATACGAGATGTCTCTTCCGTTTGGTATGGGAACTGAGGAGCAGGTAGATCTAGGAAAGGCTTCTACCAGATTAAGCGTACAGCTACACAGTATGGAGTCTGACGAATTCATTCAATTTGATAAAAAAGTGACGGAATGGGTTCGTCAAAATACCAATCACCTTCATTTGTCTGAAGGTACGGGTTTAGATATTGTTTTTGCTAACATATCCCAGAGGAATCTTGAGAGTCTGATACTAGGGACAGCTATAGCCTTGGTCTTAATTTCCTTAATCCTAATATTTTTACTGAAATCAGTTCGTTTGGGTCTGATTTCCTTGGTACCAAATTTAGTACCTGCAGCTATGGCTTATGGAGTCTGGGGGATGTGGATTGGTCGAGTAGATTTAGCAGTGAGTGGTGTGGCCACCATGAGTCTTGGTTTAGTTGTGGATGATACGGTGCACTTCTTATCGAAATATCAACATGCAAAAAATACGTTAGATAAAGACGTTTATGAATCGATACGATATGCATTTCAAACTGTTGGTTCTGCCATGCTTATTACATCCGTGGTGTTGGCGCTTGGTTTCGGATTGTTATATGGGTCGCACTTTTCGCCGACTTGGTCCCTTGGTGCGCTTCTTTCGCTAACGGTCGTATTTGCTCTTGTTGTTGATTTTCTGCTTTTACCTGGTTTGTTAGTGCTATTTGATAAATCTTCCTCTAATGAAAAGTCCGAAGAGGTTACTACTTAATGGATAACTCATTGTCAAAAGAGAGCCCTTTGATTGTTAGAATTCTTGCTTGGATGGAGGAAAGGTTTCCATTCAAAAATTTTCCAGCATGGGTTGTGTGGTACTTGTTAGCTGCGTTGGTTGCTCGTTTCTCTATGGGGGGGGAGACTATAGCTCTAAGTTTCGTTGATATTCTTGGAGCAGTCGCTACATGGAGTTTCTTTCTATTGCTTCGTGTTTTTGATGAGCATAAAGATTATGAACTTGATCTGCATAATTACCCAGAAAGAGTGCTTCAAAGCGGTTTGATCACGCTGACTCACTTAAAGTTTATCGGAGTACTCTGTGTGGTGTTTCAAATACTTTGGGCGGCGTTTCTTGATGGTGGTTTTGGTCAAGTTTTTTGGGCTTGGCTTATCATGTTTTTCTACAGTTTGTTGATGGCCAAAGAGTTCTTTGTTGGGGAGTGGCTAGAGAAGAGGTTGGTGCTCTATGCGATTTCCCACCAGATTATTATCCCTCTGACAATATGGTGGATGTGTTGCCTTGGGCAACCCGATGTGAAATTTAGTGGATTGATATTTTGGTTAATGGCTCTGAGTTTTGCTACTAGTATGACTTTAGAGATTGTAAGAAAAACAAGAGGCCCTGATGAAGAGAGAGACACAGTTGATTCTTATTCAAAAGTTTTTGGTACACGAGGATCGGCGTGGGTTGTTATCAGCTTAGCCTCAGCGATGTTTGTGTTAATGCTGTTTCTGGCAGCTCAGATTGTTTCAAGCGGTTTCTATATAGGGTATGGACTCTTCGTTCTCGCATATGTTTATGCGTTAACATCGCTCTTCAAGTTTCTTAAATCCCCTTCTTTAGCAGGCAGGGAAAAGAATGAGGTGGCTTGCGCATTGCTGATGCTAATCGGTTACGTTGTCCTAATCGCTGGGATTTTATCTGAAAAACAAATTCAATTTACGATGTTGGTGTAATTATTATGATCGCAGGTCCACAAACGCTTTCAACTCGATATTCTTTCGGCGAAGAGCATAACGCCAGGGTAACTTATACGGTAGCAGGTGTTGAGCATAGGGTTTCACCTGTAGATATTTCAAAGGGGCATATATGCCTGGCTGTCAGTAATAAGTTCGATGTCGAACAGGATCAAGAAATTGAAGATGTTTCCTTGGAAGTTATGGGGCATGTTTTCGAGCTTGGTACTTTAGCACTTTTTAAAATTAACAATTCAATAGATTCTGAATTACTGCATTTGGTTTATCACAGCAAAGGTGATTTGGAAACGAATAGGCAGTTATGGCTAGCTTCGTACCTTTTGAGGGAGAATCCAAGTGAGAGCGCAGATCATTCATATGATAAAGCTAGTCTGCCAAAGGTTCCTGCTCGTGGGCTATATACTGAAGATGCTCGCCAAGAAAGATTGGGCTTTATTCGAGAGCAATGTGATGTGCAGCTTGAGGAAGTTTCTAGCTTAAATTTAGATCCAACCTCTTTGGTTAGTAATATAGAGGCATTAGTTGGCTCAGTAGAAATTCCGGTTGGAATTGCTGGGCCTTTACATATAAAGGGGGTTGAGGGGGACGGTCTTTATTATGCGCCTATGGCAACGTCGGAAGGTGCGTTGGTTGCGTCTGCAACTAGAGGGGCGACTGCAATATCAAGGTCTGGTGGCGCAATTGCGAGAGTCTTAGATCAGCGAATGCTTCGGGTGCCGGTGTTTGTTCTTAACTCAAGCGCAAATGCTGTATTGTTTTCAGAGTGGGTGACTGATCATTTCAAAGAAATAGCCGAAGAAACTAGAAAATACTCGAACTATGCCAATTTAGTCAAGCTACAAGCATTTGTCTTTGGCAGGAGTGTTCATGTCCATTTCGTATATAAGACTGGAGACGCTGCTGGTCAGAATATGACGACGACTTGCACATGGAGAGCCTGTCAGTGGATTCTTTCTGAGATGACTTCATTTCAAGGCGTTGAATTTGAAAACTTCATGATCGAAGCGAATTTAAGCAACGATAAAAAGGTGACTTACCAGAGTTTTTTACGTGGGCGAGGTATTAGGGTTCTTGCTGAAGCACAAATATCAGATGAGGTTTGTCAGGAAATACTCAAAGTTACTGCTAAGCAACTGGTAGAAGCATACAACAACTTTGTTGTGGGTAGCGTGGCAGCAGGGATGGTCGGTATCAATATTAATATTGCCAACGTAATTGGGGCTATGTTCGCGGCTACTGGTCAAGATATTGCTTGTACGCATGAAAGCTCTATTGGCCAATTACATCTTGAATTGACTGATGCCGGTGATGTTTACGCGACCATGATGTTGCCTTCCTTAGTGGTTGGTACGGTTGGGGGTGGGACAAACTTACCCACACAAAGAGAATGCCTTGAATTACTTGGATGCGCTGGCCCAGGAAATGCTGAAAAGCTAGCGGAAATTATTGCCAGCTTTTGTCTTGCCCTGGATCTATCTACGTTATCAGCGATCGCGTCGGATCAATTTGCGAGAGCCCACGAAAAGCTGGGTAGAAATAGACCCGTTGATTGGCTTAAGTTGGGTGATTTGGATGAAGCCTTTTTTAACAGGGTTATGCGTGAACATTTTGTCGATTCCCCTGTTGAGGTTAAAGCGATTAATCATCGACAAATTGAGTCGACAGGTAGTTCTATCATTACGGAACTTACAGCCCATAAAGTAAATAAGCTTGTTGGACATTTCCCAGTGGATGTAGTTCTAGTTGACCAGGAATCTCCGGTAGAAGTAATGGTTAAGGTTAAGCCATTGGATACTGAGGTGATTCTAATGCTTAACTCTATGGCTTCGATGTGCGATGCGAGGTTAGCAAGTGCTTATGACAAATTCAAAAACGATCTTGGCTTTCAAGGGTGCCACACTAGAGAGTTAGCGGTGATGTCTAGTGATGATGCAAGGTTCACCAAGCATGCTCCAATTGTATACGGAGTGTGGGAAGACAAGGCTAGAGAAGCATACGTTATTGTGGAGGAGCGCCTTGATCCAACCAAAATGGTCTTGATGGATTCTGCTGATGATACGAGTGGGTGGGAGCCAAAACATATTCATGCGGCATTGGATGGTATTGCTGAGGTTCATAGCATTTGGTATGGAAGAGAGGAAGAGCTTGCTGAGCAAAGCTTTATTATAGATCCGCCAAATCAATTCAATGTGCAAAAAAAGATCATACTATGGGAACATCTTGGTGCCCACGCGAGAGAAGAATTTCCTGAGTGGTTTACTGAAAGGGATATGCAGTTATATCGGCATAATGTGTATAGCATTCCTGAGTGGTATGCTGAGCTGGATAAGCATCCGAAGACGCTAACACACAATGACTTTAATCCAAGAAATATTGCATTTAGGGAAGGTAAGGATGGGGAACTAACGTTGTGCGCCTATGATTGGGAATTGGCGACAATGCAGTTGCCACAGCACGATCTAGCCGAGCTTTTAATATTTACACTTCAACCAGATTTTAAATATGACGATGTTCTAGGTTATATCGAGTATCACCGTGCAGCTCTATCTAAAATGATAGGGGAAGAAATTGATAGAGAGCAATGGCATAGAGGCTATGCATTGTCATTGTCGGATTTGATTATTAATCGTATCCCTCAATATGTAATGGCCCACACTTTTAGGCACTACGATTTCATGGATCGTGTTGTGCCAACTTTTAGGAGGCTTTTAGCCATAGAAGCAAAGAGGGCTCAATAATGTCTAAAACCTTTTTGAGTCAAAGTGAAGCTGTTAAGTTTACAGGCGACCTTCTTGGTGGCAAAGCTTTTAATTTGGCACAGCTTAGCTTGCATGATTTCCCTGTGCCACGCTGGTACGTTGTCACAACGGACGCAGTCGCCCAGTTTATGAATGGCGCCGGCTTAACCGCTGGAATTGATTCGCTAGTCAGTACCTTGTCAGGTGAATCAACTCAATCAGATATCGAAGCTGTATCTAGTGAGATTCAAAAGAACATATTAGAAAAAACATTGCCAGAATCGCTTATTGCTGAGATCGAGGACAAAATAGATCAGGGTTTGCTAAACGAAGAATACGTCGCAGTGCGTTCTTCTGTTGTTGGTGAAGATGCAGAAGGAGCTTCTTTTGCCGGACAAATGGATTCCTACTTATTTCAGAAGGGAAAAACAGAGATATACGAAAGTATCCTTAAGGTAATAGCGAGTGCGTTTAATCATCGAGCATTAGCTTATCGATTACAAAAAGGCATCGATGTTACTAATATTCAGGCAGCCATTATTGTTCAGGAAATGATCGATGGCGACGTGTCTGGCGTCATGTTTACAGCTCATCCTGTTACCGGCTGTAGAAAACAAGCGCTTATTTCCGGTACCTATGGTTGTGGTGAAGGGGTAGTGTCTGGTTTATGTAGCGCGGACGAGTATTCGATACAGATTAATAGCAATAAGATTGAATCAGTTATCAATGTGAAAGATACGGCTTTGGTATTTGATGGAGAGGAGAATCGCGGCACCAAAGAGATTGAGATAGAAGCATCTAAGCAAGAGGTTCCATGTCTTAGTCATTCGCAAATTACGAATCTAAAGGATGTTGGCGTAAAAATCGCTGAATCTTATTTATCTCCCCAGGATATCGAATGGACTATTGCTGAAAATCGAATTTATATCTTACAGGCAAGGCCCATCACCCAGCTGCCTGCTCCGCAGCAGTCCGAAGACAATCTAATTGTATGGGATAATAGCAACATCCAAGAGTCCTATTGCGGTGTTACAACGCCCTTGACCTTTACGTTTGCCAATCGAGCGTACTCAACTGTTTACGAGCAATCCTCGAGATTGTTTGGTTTGAAAGAGGAAGAAATCCAGCGAGATCGCCAGTACCTAGATAATCTGTTAGGTATTATTAATGGTCGTGTTTATTACAACATAAACAACTGGTACCGAGGGTTACTACGTTTACCAAGTTTTGGTACCAATAAAGAAGATATGGAAAGAATGATGGGATTGGAAGATCCTGTCGATATGGTCAAAGCACCTAACTTGTCTTTTAAAGAGAAAGCTCGAAAGATCCCTCAAATGTTTCGTTCGTTAGCGATGCTGCTGGTTGCTTTCGCAAAAATGGACAGATTGGTTGATCAATTTAGAACTATGTTTGATGAAGAGTATTCTAAGATCGATCGGAAGCGATTGCATACCTTAACTTACAGTGAGTTGATCGGCTTAAGTAGGCAGTTAGACGACAATCTTTTAAAGAAATGGACCTCGCCAATAATTAATGACTTTTATGTCATGATGTCAAACGGGAAAGTTAGCCGTTGGTTAGAAAAGTCTGGCTTAGAAAATGCAGCGGCTCTACAAAATAACTTAATGTCTGGCGAAGAGGGTATCGAAAGCACAGAGCCTACTAAGATGTTGTTGCGTATGTGCCAAAAGATACGTGAACGTGAAGATCTTCGAAAGCTGATTGAGGCTAATGAGAACGATACATTACTACAGCTGGTAAAAGGTAATGACCGCGACTTTTACGCCGATTGCTTAGATTATATTGAGCGCTATGGTGATCGTGTAATGGGTGAATTGAAATTGGAATCCATTACCTTAAGGCAAGATCCTTCTTTTCTATTTGCAGTGTTAAAGAACTATTTGTCCAAGCCCGATCTAACGATTGATACGCTTCATGAGAATGAAATGAAACTACGCTCTGAAGCCGAAAATGAAGCGTTTACTGCTATTTCGAACAAGCTGGGCCAGCGATCGTTATCTAAATTTAAAAGTGACCTTCACAAGCTAAGATGCGCGGTTAGAAATAGAGAGAACATGCGTTTGGCCCGAACAAGAATGTTTGGGTTGTATCGGGATATTTACTTAGAAATTGGTAATCAATTGGCATTCTATGGCTTGTTAGAAGATGCTCGAGACGTTTTCTATATCACTGTAGAAGAGTTATACGCTTACAATGATGGACGTAGTATCCAAAAAAACTTCAAGCCTATGGTAGAAGCGAGAAAAGAGGAGTTCGAAAGCTATCAATCACAAGAACTACCTCACCATTTTTGGACTTGGGGTCCCGTGTATCACCACAATCCTTATGAGTATCCATTTGCAGATAAACAGGATGCCATCGATGAAAATGCGAATACATTAAAAGGTACAGGTTGTTATCCAGGTATTGTCGAAAAACCAATTCGATTAATCTTCTCCCCTGAAGATGAGCTCAATTTGGATGGTCAAATACTATGTACGGTAAGAACAGATCCTGGCTGGGCACCTCTGTTCCCGACAGCTGGTGGCATTATCGTTGAGCGGGGGTCAACTCTTTCGCATTCAGCAGTAGTGGCGAGAGAACTCGGTATTCCTGCAATTGTTGGAGTACCCGGTCTTACTAAAATACTTAAAGACCAAGAGCTCGTTAAAATGGATGGTGCTTCGGGTGTTATAGAACGTTTAGATCCTTCCGCTGACTCTGAAACTGATAGCTAGAGTGAAGCTGTTGTATGTCCGACGTTTATAATTTTGCCCAATACCTTGTAAACGGATGTCGAAAACATCCTAGTAAAACTGCTTTATCCATTCCTGTGATGGAAGGCCATACATTAGTCAGCGAAGAGAGTGCTACATTCGATGAGCTATTGAAGTTAGTGGCACGATTTCAAGAAGGTCTTAAAAGAGAAAATATTGGTGATGGTGATAGAGTTATCATCATCGTTAAACCTACGCTGGATTTGTATGCTCTGATCGTTGCATGTTTCTGTAGTGGGGTAATACCAGTGTTTGTTGACACTGGTATGGGTAAGAAAAAAATTATAATGGCTTTAGAAGACTCCAAAGCGAAAGCCATCGTTAGTTCAAAGTTATTGCTCAAACTATTTTGGGCAATAAAACCACTCCGTGGAATGAAACGATATACCGTCGATGGTGTCGTACCATTCTGTTCAACGGATAAATCTTTAAAACCACCTGTCATTGGCTGTCCGATTACGATTAAGAATAGGAAACCTACAGATCATTGTTTGATTACCTTTACTTCTGGCAGTACCGGTAGACCAAAAGGCGCCGATCGAACTCATGATTGCCTTATCAATCAACATTTAGCGCTTGAGAATAGTAGTGAATATCTAGATAGCGACTATGGAATGTCTTGTTTTCCAGTAGCTGCTCTCCATCTGTTTGCGTGTGGTGTGCCAACCGCTCTGCCAAGAGTAGACTTGGCGAAAATTGGGGATGTGAATGCGCCACTTATTATTGAACAAATTAACGAGTTCAATATTAATTTTATCGGATCCGCTCCAGCTTTTATAAATGGGCTTATTTCGTATTTAGAAGAAAATAATGAAAAACTCTCTCATATAAGGATAGTTGTGATTGGTGGATCGACAGTACCGACAGAACTTCTGAAAAGAGCAAGAGTTGTATTTCCAAATGCTGAAATAAATGTCGTTTACGGATCTACAGAATCTGAACCTATAAGTCATATCAGTTGTGATGAAATTTTAAAAGAACCAGATGACAAAGGATATCTTGTTGGCAAGCCGGTGGATGAGTGTGAAGTAAAAATAGTTGATGCCATTTGTAAGCCAATTAGTAATGAGGAAGAGCTTCTAAACCTTGAGTGTGAACCTAATCAACCTGGAGAAATTGTTGTTAGTGGTGGGCATGTACTCCGGGAGTATATAGATAACCCTGACGCTACTAAAGAATCGAAAATCAAGAGAAAGAATGGTTCTGTATGGCACCGAACAGGAGATTATGGGTTTAAGGATGAGCAATCTAGAATATGGTTAGCTGGGCGTGATAAAGATCTCATTCGATATAATGATCAATATTTGTCGAATTATTGTATTGAAAAGAAGCTAGATGCTCTCGAGGGGATAGAAAGAGCCGCTATTTTAAGTACAGAGAAGGGGATATCAGTGGTTGTGGAATCCTCGAAGGCTGTGGCGTTGGGTTTGAAGCCCGAGATTGAAGGGTGTTGTGCCCCAATTAATGGCTCTGACATTGCTATTTATGCTGTTGATTTGATGCCTGTTGATGGGCGTCATAATAGCAAGATAGATCGGCCAACTTTAAAAACTAAAATTAATGATGGTTTGTTGAGGGGCGTAGATCAAGCTGAAGAGCTTACTAGCACGTCTAATCAAAAGTCCTTGAAGGAAGAGTGGCAAACACCAAATCGAAAATTGATTTTAAAGGGTGTTGGTGTGCTTAGCCTTGTATTACTACTTTTTGGTTCAAGTGGATTCACTGAAGGTGTTGGTTTTTTAGCGCTCTCATTGTATGTCCAAGTCCCAGTAGTCATTGGTGGGGTTTTGCATATGGTAGTTGTTACCAGGGATATGTGGCCGTCAATGAAAGTACCAATATGGGAAAGTCAGTTTGGCAAGAATAAGACATGGAGGGGTATAGTAGTCGTTCCTATTCTTACTTTGATAGGAGTTGTTCCGCTATTAGTATTTGAGGCGGTTCAACAATGGGTGTTTGGTAATTCATTACTGGCGGAATATTCTCTGGTTCTATTGGGGATCATGGGTGGTTTAGGTTACATGCTTGGAGAGTTGCCTAATTCTTTCTTAAAACGTCGAATGGGCGCTGCGCCTGGTGAAATGCCAACACAAAATGAAAATTTCTTTATTGCGCTAGATCAGATTGATTCTGCGGTCGGTGTTGCTCTACTGTTCTGGTTGTTTTTAGGATTTCCCATAACAGTGTGTTTGCTTTATGCGGCTACTTTCCCTGTTACCGCTTTAGTTGTTAAACACTATTTGTATAAATATAAGTTAAAAGATATGGCCCGCTAAGCGATCGCTTCTTCTAGAGTGGTAAGGAAGCTCTTTCTATACTCTTGAAGCTGGTTTTCATCGAGCATTCTACTAACAAGGGTGATATTGATAGTGTTGTTTACGGTACAGACCACAATACCCATTCCAGGACCTAAGCTATTCATATTCGCTGTTTGTGAATAGGTTTTAAACTTTAAATCGCCATAGCTTTCTTTGGTATGGAATATTCCAAGGCTATCAATAGCTGCTGCAAAAGATCGCCCTTTAAAAGAGGAATAATCAGTTTTCCTTTTCCATCTAACTCTTGAAAATTCTTTAAACGGTTGTAGCCGATTAACAAAATTATTCACCCTCTGTTTTGCCGACCGAGCGGCTTCCCAAATACTCTCCTTTTGATCGAATTGGTACACTTCAGGGATTATGCTGATAAAAGCACCATATAGGTTTGAAGGGATCCTTGGTTCTACTCGCGTTCTCACTTTTACTGCGATGGTGTTTCGAATTTTATTGTTTTCTGGTTCCAAATATGGTTTGAGGGTATGCATCGTTAGAGCATGCATTAATCCATATACAGTAGTTCTTTCTTGTTTGCAGCGCTCTAGTAGCTTTATCGATTTTTCCTTATCTAATACATCAAGCGTAGGAAGGTGATTCAGCTTATCGAAATTCCAACCGTGTTTCTCAGGTACTTTGGCGGATGGCTTGATTAGCTCTGCGATTCCTTGACGAATAAATTTTGCTTTATCCAGTACTTTGAATTCGGGAAGGTTGGGTTCAAAAACGAGATTTTCTATCTCATCAGGATTTTTTAAGGAATTATTTTTCCAGTCCTCATGCAATCCTAGAATGGCTTCTATGGTGGAGACAATTGCATCGGCATCGATAATTGAGTGATGACAAGCGACAATCAAGTCATGAAAATTTGTTCTGTCATCGGAGAGTAACGTGACACGCATTAATGGCGAGCCAGGCGAAACGAAATCTTCGTATACTGAATTTGTCGAAGCTCTACGCCAATGAAGATCATCCTCCATCTGCATAGCAGCTAGAGGGATTGATTCGGGGGTATCTATGCGGCGAAAGTAGGGAGCGTCACCTTCTACAATTTCACATCTTAAGAGGGGGTGTCGTGCCTGAAGCCAGTCTAGAGCTGCTCTGATGCCTTCTTTCTGTATATTTCCTTCAATCCTTGCAATACCACAAGCAACTAAATATCCATCGAGAGTTTTATGTATGTTATAGAAAAACTGCTCTGGGTCGTTTAGATACCTGATTGCCCCTCGTGGCAGATTTTTGGATGATTGGATGCCGCGTTCGATATCGTTGACGATGGTATCAGTACGTGTGGAGGTCATATTAATCCTAGCGTTTACTAATTTTCATCGGCATTCCGTTTGCCGAATACAAGGTAATACTGAACTTAGGCTCTGGCTCGAAGCCTGGCACGAGTTCAAAATGAAAATTGCGTAAAATGATCGCTAGCAATGTAATACCTTCGATCATCGCAAAATTTTCACCGATGCATTTCCTTTGACCTTCTCCGAAAGGCAGGTACGCAATACCTGATTCGTTGATCTTTTGATCCCTTGAAAATCTATCGGGATTAAAGGCGCCGGGGTTTTCAAAGTACTCAGGGTCTCTATGGGTTACATAAGGCATAATGTAGATATGTTGATCCGGCGCTATGCCATAGCCTGCAATTGAGTCTGATTCTAAGTTTCTTCTAGAAAGCACGGGAAAAGGAGGGTACAAGCGCATACTTTCTTGGAAACATTGGGTTAGATACGGTAAACCCATAAGCTGGTCCATACCTACGTTGTCATCATCTAGCTGTTTATCTAGTTCTGCTTCAACTTTTTTGTAGCTGTCTGGGTTAGATGCTAGTAAATAAATTGTCCAGATAAGTGCATTACAGGTAGTTTCAAAGCCGCCAACTAGTACGGTGATTAGCTCATCACGCAATTGCTTCTGAGACATCTTCTCGCCGGTTTCCTCATCCGTGTACTGTAATAGTTTTGTCAGTACGTTGTCGTCACTTCCCCCGCCTTGCTCGTGGAGTTTGATGATGTCAAAAACAATATTGTCCATTGTTTCTAATGCTTTCTGTTCCTCTGCAAGCTTATTTTTCATCATGAAATTTGGTAGAGGAATGAGAGCTCGGCCACGAGTAACGGCCATGTCTGCACATATGACAAATGCGTCTCTTAGCTTTTCCGTTTGGACACCGCTTTCTATACCAAAAAATACTTCGCATGCAATATCGAATGTAAGATCAAGAAGCTCTTGCGATACATCAATCTGTGAGTTTCCTTCTCCCCATTTGTTGACGTATTTCTTGGCAAGCTTAATCATTGCAGGCGTATAGTGCTTGATAGATGCTCGATGGAATTCCTTACCAACATTTCGACGCTGTTTTTTCCAGAGTACGCCATCACTTGTGGCAAGGCCTTCTCCCAAAAACGTCTTTACGAATTCTATGGTGTTTGATTTGAGGTAGTTCTTTTTGTTGTCCTTAAGAACATGTTTAATATCTTTTGGATCAAAAATAACGTACCGGTTAAAAATTGGAAGAAAGATAATGTCCCCATAGTCCTCTCGTAGCTTCAAGAATGCTGGCCCAGTGCCAGATGTTTTTACTTGATAAAGAATTTTTAGCATTTCTAAGCGGTTAGGGCCGGGAGGAAGAGCTTTTGATTTCTGGGTCTGCATTATTATTCCAAATTTATATAAATACCGAATTTACTTATATATCAGGTCAAAATTTACCTATTATCCCACTCGAAGGGAAGGAGTTTCAATTAAATGCTATGTTGAAATTCCTCTCTTATAACTTTAGTTGGTCTAAACTGAGATTGGTAGCCGATGACGAGCCATTAAGGATGTATCTCGGCCCCTATGCACCTATCTTCAAGTTCTCATCGTAAAGGAAGCTGCAAATGCTAGAAGTGCCACAACCGAAAGGATTGCCATTAATTGGGAATTTGATTTCATTGTTCGCAGGAAGGGAGAACTGTATATATGATGCTTTCGATAAACAAGCAGAACTAAATGGTGATATCTTCAACTTGAAGATAGTTAATAAGAATTGGTATATCGTTAGCGATCTAGGGTTAATCAAAGAAGTTTTAGTTAAGAATGTCCATGAGTTCCCTAAAGGAACCACTATCGATGAGCTTAAGCAGATAGGAATAGGCGAGAGCGGCATTGTCGAAACTGAAGGGGAACAATGGCTCCGGCAAAGACGCCTATGTAATCAAGCTTTTAGGAAGAAAGAGTTACATACGATGTATGGCAGTATGGTCGAGAAGTGCTTGGAAGGTGCTGATTTACTATCGCGGGAGCCGGACCTAAATATCCTCCATTTTATGAATCGCTTAGGCCTTTCGATTATCTGTAAAGTGTCTTTTTCTCACAATGTTGATTGTCTCAAGTCGATGACTGCGGAAGACAAGGTGCTTACGACTCAAAATGTAGGTGCTTCTGAGCTGAGAAAACGTGTTCAGTTTGGGCCGTTTTGGAAGTATCTGCCCACTCCAGGAAATTTTCTTGTGCGTAAGCTCGTGAAGGAGCAGATCGCATTTTTTAATTCGTTGATAGATGAGCGACTCGAATCAGAAGAACATAAAAATGATCTTCTTGATAGGCTGCTAGCCGCTAAAGATGAAAATGGTGATTCGCTGTCGAGAAAAGAGATTGTCGATCAAATGCAAAATTTTTTGGGCGCTGGCCACGAGACAACGGCTACAGCTATGCATTGGTTCCTATACTTGCTTTCTCAGCATAAGGATGTCGAGGCAAAAGTCGTTGAAGAGGTTCGGAGCGTCTATGCCGGAAGAGACGCAATTGACGTTGATGAGCTAGACAAGCTCGAATATACAAAGGCCGCGATAATGGAAACATTGAGGTATAAGCCTCCTTTCCCGACCATTCCCAGAGAAGTGGGAGATGCGAAAACCCTAGGTGATTATCGTGTTGAAAGGGGGGCTTGGGTCTTCATAATGATTCAGAGAGTGCATTACGATCCCAAATATTGGGGAGAGGATGCTGATAAATTTAATCCGGATAGATTCTATAAAAATGATAATCCTGCTAGTGACAGATACGCTTTCATGCCCTTTGGTATAGGGGCACGATCTTGTATTGGTGACAAAATGGCTATTATGGAGATGCTAACGATTGCTTCTCTATTGTTAAACAAATTCCAATTTGAGTTGGACCCTAATCAAAAAGTCGTCCCTTACCTTCTCTTTACGCAGATCAGTAAGTTCGGGATGAGTATGAAAGTAATTGCGAGAGATTAGTTTCAGGGGGCTTCTAAACTAATGAATTTCAAGAATGACTTATAAATGGCGCTTACTTCGTCTGCTTTTTCAATATATACCATGTGTCCAGCGTTGGGGATTCTATAGCATTGTACATTAGGAGCTACGGCAGAGAAGTGTTCAATAGTTCTTAAAGGCGTAACGTTATCGGCTTCGCCATAGATGAACAGAATCGGTAAATCTAGTTGTCTTAGTCTGGGTACAATGAGGGAAGTATTCTTTAGAGCTTCATTTAGTACATTTATTTTAAAGTCTCTGTTTCGTCTGTTGAGTTCAATGCTCCGAGCCATAAGCCAATTTGATACTCTTCCAGGTCCGTATATTAGGTGTTCATTCAGCGCTTGTTGGCCTTTGAGAGTGATCGGAACAAAGAAATCTATAGGTTTATCGGAATTACAACATATCTCAGGTGTTTCCCGAAATAAAGTAGGTAATCCATACATGGATAGTGATATAACTTTTTCTGCATGTTTGATTGTGTAGCTAGCTGCCAAGGTTGATCCTGCTGACGCGCTAATGATATGAAAACGATTTAGATCTAGGGCTTTAGTAAACTTATTCAAAATCTCAATTATATAGCGAAATGAAAATCGCTCCTTTTTACTTAGATTGTCTTCCATGCCAAAGCCAGGAATGTCTGGAATTACGACATGATATTTGTCTTGAAGTCTGTTCGCTAAAATCCGCCAGAGTGCCTTACTTCCATTAAAGCAATGAAAGAATAGTAATGTCTCACCAGAGCCCGCTTCAAAATAATTTATTTTCTCATCTTCAACTTTAACTGATTTGGACGGTATGCTATTCAGATATGATTTGGATTGTTGAAGAAATATATTTAAGTTGTTGAATTCCGGCAAAATCGATTCTCTCTTTTATGAGAAAATAATTGTTATTCCTTAAGAGCGTGGCAGTACACTAGATGATGATTAATATGGAAGTGTTTAAAATTCATTAATTACATCATCTGTATTCTCATAATGGTTGCTGCAAGGAAAACAAATTCTCGGTTTGTTAATAGCTCCTTCTATATTGATACTTCCATGATTACTGACATTGTTGCATATCTTGTAACTTGCTGTAACGCTCAATGACTGGGATTTTAGGTAGGTCATTGACTAGAATCCCAATACCTTCTTGATGGAACTGGTTAGCTTCTCTATCTAAGAAAGTAACTAACGGGCCTAACCCTATTATTTGAAGCGAAATTAGATCTTTAGCAAGTTGATCGCTTGAACCTTCGCTTTGGCAAGAGTAAAAAATCGCGTTTATGGCGCCAAAACCTATCGATTCTATGACGTGTTTTAGCATTGGTAGGAAGATATTATGCTCAAGCTCATATTTCTCGATTGAATTCAAAGTTTTTACAGAGAGATCAGCAACGATTTCAAAGTCAGGTTCATATTTGTGTGGTTGAAAAGATTGGAAGATTTCTTCGATAAACCGGGTGGTGTCTTTCGTAAAAGGATTAGTGGGAGCTACAGGATCTAGAGCAGAGTACTCCAAATGCATAGGAACAAAATCTTCCTCAATAATACCAATGCCCTTCTTGTTGAAAGGCACACCCCTCATATCAAATACACGTGCGGTTAGAATAAGCAGTTGTTCGGATAGTATAAGTGCATTTGAGAGCTTGCGAGTACGCTCTTGGGACAGTGAAGCATAAGTTTCAGCTCTTTCACTATTAACTTCTATAGCTTCGAGTAAATGAGCTTCGAAACCTACTTCCTTTTGGCAAGCGGTGACGAAACTAATTGTTATAATTAACAAAATTAGCTTTAGAAAATGCATGGATACAACCTAATCTTCCAACTTCTGCACAGAGGCATAATCTTAAAGACTAAATTGGGTTATGCAATTTACGTTTTGATTGTTCTTTGTTACGGTGTGTAAGTTCCTCTAAACCCGCCCCACATACAATACCAACGGCCAACTAACCTTCTGCTTATCTTTCTCACCCCAAGCATCAGTTAACTTGTCCCGCCACAATTCAACTGGATTCTCACCTTTATCTTTCTCAAAGGCTTTAGTTGCCGACCAAGTATTAAGGTATCCAAGCAAGTGATCTAAATCCCATTCATCGCTCATGGTAAATTCAGGCGTTTCCAATTCTTTAAATGGAAATTCAATATCCTTATAACCCTCATTAAGAAGCTTACGTTCTTCAGGCCAATAGGGCCCAACAAACACATCATGAAATTCTTTTAACAATGGATCCAAAGCATCATTCACATACATCAATTGATAACCAAACACTGCTACCAATCCGCCAGGTTTTACAAGTTCATTTACCTTGGCAAAAAACTTCTCGTGATCAAACCAATGAATTGCTTGAGCAACAACAACAGCGTCGATTGATTCTGGTTGGGAGGAAAATGACTCCGCCGTACAAACTTGATATTCAACATTGTCTAGCTCAGGCGCTTGCTTAAGTTGTGCTGCACTGGGTTCAGTGGCGATGACTTTGTCAAAGTGCTTGGCGAGTTGTTCGGTGGCTTGACCAGAACCGGCACCGCACTCCCATACTACAGCCGGGTGGGGAATTTTAGTGTACAGCCATTTATAGAGTGATTCGGGGTAGCGTGGCCTAAAAGTGCGGTAGCCTTCTGTGTCGCTCGAAAAATGATCTTTAAATTCACCCACGGGTTCATTCCTTACGATAACTAATTATGCCGAACAGGATAGGGCATAAATGTTAATAAAAAAAATTTATCACCCTAATTAATTTTTTCAGGTGGACGAATCACACATAGGGTGTATGATTTTACCCTCATTCGAACAGACTGAATTCAACAGTCGATTGTTTAACATCTATCCAGTAGATAGGAGATTTACATGGGCGTTCTAGTTGGTAAACCAGCTCCCGATTTCACAGTACCTGCGGTTCTTGGCGATGGCACCATCGCTGATTCTTACACTCTTTCCGAAGCTATCAGCGGAAAGTACGGCATCGTTTTCTTCTATCCTTTGGACTTCACTTTCGTATGTCCTTCTGAGTTGATCGCTTTAGATCACCGTATGGACAAGTTCCAAGAGCTAGGTGTCGAGGTAGTTGGTGTGTCTATCGATTCTCACTTCACTCACAACGCTTGGAGAAACACTCCAGTAAACCAAGGTGGTATCGGCCCAGTTAAGTACACTCTTGCAGCTGATATGACTCACGAAATCTGTAAAGCATACGACGTTGAATCTGACGGCGGTGTTGCTTTCCGTGGTGCTTTCTTGATCGACAAAGAAGGTAACGTTCGCTCTCAAATCGTTAACGACCTTCCTCTAGGCCGTAACATGGACGAGCTTGTACGTCTTGTTGAAGCACTTCAATTCCACGAAGAGCACGGCGAAGTTTGCCCAGCTGGTTGGAACAAAGGCGACAAAGGTATGGACGCTTCTCCAGATGGCGTTGCTGCTTACCTATCAGAGAACTCTGATAACCTATAAGCTTACCAGAGGCTCCATATAAGAGCTTCTAATTGAGCAAATACAAAAAAGCCGGGTTTATGCCCGGCTTTTTTGTGTCTGGATTTTTTGAATCAAATTTAGCGAATCTAGGCCGCGTTTGAGTGGGGTTGGTTAGTCATCCTCACTAAGGGACATGCCATCAAGGCCGCCCAGGTTTTTCCAACGGTTGACGATAAAGCAAAAAAGCTCAGCAGTCTTCTGGGTATCATAAAGGGCCGAGTGCGCTTCTCGCTGATCAAACGAAATACCCGCTGCTTCGCAAGCCTTTGCCAGCACTGTTTGGCCAACCGCTAAACCTGCCAACGTTGCAGTATCGAAACATGAGAAAGGGTGGAATGGGTCGCGCTTGATGCCCGTTCTATCCACGGCAGCCTTCAAGAAATCGTGGTCAAAAAAGGCGTTGTGGCCAACCAAGATCGCTCGTTTGCAGTCATTGCTTTTAATGGCTTGTCTAACCGGTTGGAAAATTTCGGTTAGGGCGGTGACTTCGTTCACAGCTTGGCGGAAAGGGTGGTAGGGGTCGATTCCGGTAAACTCCAAAGCGGACTTTTCGATATTAGCGCCTTCAAAGGGGGCGACATGTTGGTGCACTGCAGTGCCTGGTTTTACGAAGCCATCTTCGTCCATATCGATAATCACTGCTGCTATCTCTAACAAAGCATCGGTTTTAGCGTTAAAGCCACCGGTTTCAACATCGATTACAACCGGTAAGAATCCTCTAAAACGGTTCGCAATGTGTGGACTATCTACAGACATAAGTTAAAGGCGCTTAATCAATAAAGAATTGGCGATGCTACCTGATCACTGGCTCCAGCTCAATTAGCATTGCGCTTTTCGCACGGTAAAGAATCCGGGCGAGTGGCCGATATTACAAATATGACTAGACTTCATGAGTTGTAAGCAAGAGGTCAAGCAACACAGTGAAAAGAATACTTCTAACCTTCGTTTTTATGATGCTCCCAGGGCTATCTTTGGGCCATGGCTTTGCACCGGGTTTGGATACCTCGGAGTGGCACCTAGAGCCTTCTGCGCTTAACTGCCGGCTATGGCAGCCGATTCCCCAATTTGGTATGGCGGTCTTTGAAGTGAATGCGGGGGAGGTTATTTCCTTCTATCTTGAATCTGATCGGCCCGCACCAAAGAATGGCAAGGCGAAATTGCTTATTGCATCTCCCTCGTGGAGGCCTGGGGTTCGCACCCAAGAAATCACAGACCTTAAGACTCAAAAGGGTAAGCGCCCAGTGGTAATCAAGTCTGAGGAAGCAAACTTGATGATCGATGAGCTGTTGGCGGGAATGATGCCCACCTTGAGGATCTCTGGGTGGACCGATAATCACCCCTTGGATGTTGGCGTTTCCGGCGTTAATTTCCAGGAAGCCTATGATGGCATGTTGTCCTGCCTGGCGACTCTATATCCGGTGAATTTCGATCAGCTGCAATACTCTTACTTGCTCTTTGATACCAACAAATATGGTGTGAAGGGCTGGACCAAAGAGCGGCTAGATTTGATCGCGGGTTATTTGGATATTGATCCCAGTATTTCCCATATCTATGTCTATGGCCACACAGATAGTGTGGGGCGAAGGGGCCACAATTGGGAGCTATCGCGCTTAAGAGCTCAAGAAGTGAAAGAGTATTTGATCAAGCAAGGGGTGGATCCTAGCATGATCACAACCAACTATTATGGTGAAAGCCGCCCAAGGGTG
>JAKSAW010000338.1 GCA_022361455.1 Pseudomonadales bacterium
CTCTAGGATCACTGCTCTGCCAAAAGACCAAAGTGCACAGGTTCACAGTAAGCTGGCTATGCTATGTCAGTCTGAACATTGTCACGAAGCCTGTACCGGTCTGTGTCTTGGGCATCTTATCCACCGCACGAGCTATAGTGTCCCCTGCAGCTCTCGCCCTTGAAGCAAGCTCAGCATCCTCTTCCCCAAGCTGGTTCCGCATCTCCAATAACACTGCCCCAGTCGGGAGATCTCTGGTGGCAACACTTGGCTCCCAAACAACAATATTCTCTTTGTCTAGTTTCCTCTATTGGCTCTGTAGTCAGCAGTCTCTGAGAGGGGCATATCTTCTTTCTTGCCCATCGACAATGTGCCCTGCATTAATTCCCAATGTGCATGATGACGCCCAGCAGCAATGCTGGCTGGTTCCAACATGTCAGCACTGGTGCTTGTGGGAAGCTCAGGGTCCAAGGATCCATGGCAATTGGGGCTGGTTGGACAGGCTCTGGTGGCTTGACTATTGCAGTGTCTGGAACCAAGTACATCGCCTTGACAGAATACTCACTTGGTAAACACAATCCACTCCAATGAGGTCAACATGGTGAACTATCCATCACAACCCACCATGCCTGCCATTCATGCTGTTCTCAAGCACCAGCACAAAAACAGAGTTGCAGCAACAAGGATTGACACACCGCTTCCTGGTAGCATGCCTACTAGAACAATGTATGCTGGGGTCACCCGAAATATATACCAGACCATGCAGAAATGCACATGAGACGCTACATTAATTGTGTCGAGGTTGCAGCTCATTTAGTATATCTGCAGCACTGGGGGAAACCTACCTTGCCAGCTGACCTGGAAATGAAACCGCAACTATGGACATGCCAGCATCCATAGGTAGTACCAAGGGGTTGGGCTGCGAGTCGCATCACTGCACGACGGACCATTGCTGGAAAAGAAGAACACACCTCACTGCACAAGCACAGCCAACCTCTGAAACTGGCATGAGCAGTATGTGTGATTCGAATGGGTAGGGCTAATTACAGTCCGCTTTGGGGGTGGTCGCACCCTGACGTGGATGTGACGCTGGCGAGGCGCCCCCGCGAACCGTAGGCGGGGCGCGAGCGGCGCTGCAGCGCCCAAGTCGACAACGCCGACCAAGGCGACAGGACAGCCGCGGCGCAAACCGGAGCGCGAACTTGCAGGGCGATCCGGGCACGCAGAAGCGATCCGCTCGGGGCGGGGCACACGATTGCCACGAACCGCGGCAAAGTGGCGTTAAAGGCGCTGTGGGGGTGCACGCTCTACAGGGGCAGTGCCCAAGTCGCGGGAAATCAAGGCGCCCTAACGGCCCCTCAAGAGTGGCCAGTCGTAGGCGCCTGTGACCTCCCCACCGTCGCCAAGCCATGGCAAGGATGCACGGTGTCACGTCCCTCCTTATTTGCACGCTGTTGCTC
>JAKSAW010000406.1 GCA_022361455.1 Pseudomonadales bacterium
AATATTCTGCTCAACAAAAGCTTGCTGGTCCTGGAGTAACAAGGGCTTAATTTCACCGTCCGTAACGCGCTGAACCCGCACCAATGACTTAACAAACTGCTTCAGTTCATACCAAGCATATTCCAAACCAGCCGCAGGCAAAATTTCTTCAGAATTAGTTTTTGGCAGACTCATTTCGTAAGCAATGCTATCGGACTTCAGGGCGGCTACCTTTTCATTCAATAGTGAAATTTGCGCAAACAAGCCCTCAGTATCGACAGCTAGATCCGATGCTGCAGTTAGGGCTTCTAGATCTTTTTGTATAGCGGTGCGTAAAGGCCGTGCCGCAGGCTCCGCCATATCTCGAACCAACTCGTCTGCCTCAACTACCAAGGCTAAAGCGCCATCAACATCACCTAGCAAGCTCAGGCGACGTTCAGCTACCATCACAAAGTGCTCCACTTCTTTGAGCATCCAATCAACACGGCTGGCACCAGTCATTTCAGCAATCTGACCTTCAATTGCATTAACCCGACCGCTGATCACACCACTCTCGGTCTGCACCACTTCGGCGTAGCCTTGGGTGGCAGCCAGGTCTTTTTGCAATGATTCAACACTACCCTGCAAGGCAGCAACTTGTGCGCGCTGCGCGTTCAACTCTGACTCCAAGCTATTGTTTTCATAGGCTAGCTTGGCTTTTTCAACGCGAGATTCATTCCAAAGGTAAGCAACACCAACTATCGCAACCAATGCCCCCAACAAGGCCATTAAACCGATCACACTAGAGGCTGAAGATGAAGATTGATTAGACAGAACCTGCTCCTTATTTTTATTCACCGCTTTCAGGGCGGTGGGTTTTGGGGATTTCGTGGTTGATGCTGCGGTTAGGCGGTCTTCGGCATCAGGGTGGAATGTACTTGTCAGTGTGGTCTTATCCTGTGGTAAGACCTCACCACCGTTACTCCCACTGCCTTTTTCCGAGCCATCAACATCGCAGTTTGGCTTTTCGTCCACGATCTCTCCCATGGTCATTCCTGTATTGTAGTCTTTATTGTTCTAATAATGGCGTAACACTACTGTAATTCTAACTTGTTGACGAGCCTTTTATAAGGACCCCTTGGACCGCGGCCCACGCGGCTTCGGCAAAGGCCTCGCGATGCTCAGAGAGTGGCGTTTTCACCCGCCCAGCCAGCCATTGGCGAGCATAATTGTGGGTAGGCCCAGTGATGAGCGAGGACACAAAGTTAATGTCCAGAGAGTCGAACTCAGCCACTCCCATAAATCGAGCCCAGGAAGACAACATCTTCCTGAAATCACTGATATCCCCACGAAAAGCACCCTCATCACCAGATTGCGTGACAGTGAAGCGGTGGTGAAACACAAACCTAGCCCAGTCAGGATTACCACTAATCCAATCGACATTCGCATATACCAGCATCTTAATCCCCTGCTCCAATCCAGGTTCGGGACTATTGGCCATCAGATCGGTAGCGTATTGCTTAACAATCCGCGCATAACCGCGCATTCCCTCGCGAAATAACGCGCTGGCGATTTTTTCTTTATTGCCAAAATGATGATAGAGACTACCCACACTCATACCGGATGCATCTCGAATCATTTCAATAGTGGTGGCCTCAAAGCCATGCTCAGTAAAGCATTGCAGCGCCGCGATAAGTGCGTCACGCTGTTTTTGACGAGTCTTGTCCGTTATTTTTTTCTGAGAAGATCCCATATTTTTCAGGCACTTACCTATTTAAATCTCTAACAACTCAAATTATAGAATATTATTCTAGAATTTAATTCTATTTTCTGACATATTCTAACAAGCGTTTGAATTTAACCGTTATCCACCTGACAGTATGGAGTCGACCATGAATACGCTTGCAATGTACCGCCGCTTATCTGGCATCCCTTTTGGTAGAGAGCTATTTTCTAAAGCCGTTTGCCGAATTGCCCCTTACTTTTCTAGCATCAACCCCACCATCGAGACACTTGAACCAGGATTGGTAAAAGTAAGCATCCGCAATCGTCGCTCAGTGCAGAACCATTTGAAAACGGTACACGCCATTGCCATGTGCAATATGGCTGAGCTTGCTGGGGGCATGATGACTGACATCTCGATCCCAAAAGGCGCGCGCTGGATTCCTGCCGGCATGACAGTTAAGTATCTTAAAAAGGCTAAGACCGATTTAACCGCTGTGGCAGATGGCAGAAACATCGACTGGAGCATCAATGGTGATATCGTTGTGCCTGTTGAGATTTCTAATACCGAAGGTGAACTGGTTTTTACCGCCCATATCACCATGAACGTGAAACAAGCAGAGCAACCGGTCCTTAAGGCAGCTTAATTGCGAATAAAGGCCGCGCAACTAAACAAAGTCTGTGAGCGCTTTTTTAACCGCGTCCACTGAGGTGCCCTGAGAAAGTAGCACCTGCTGAAAACCTAATGACAGCGCGTAGGTTTTTAAGCGCTCACTAACCACCAACAAAGGCAGCCCCAACAACTGCGCTTTAAACGGTTCTGCCATGTGCAGCAAATGCTTGAGGGCATCACCACTCGTGACAGTGATGACTTTAACGTAATCGGAATCCTGGCCGAGCCATTGCACTAAAGGCTCAATGTCTGTTTCTGGAATAGCGCGTCGATATAGCGCTAGCTCATCTACCTTAGCACCCCGCTCGCTAAGCACCTGCTTTAACGTTTCTCTGCCACCCTCACCTTTTAGGATCAGTATCCTTTCGCCGCTGACTGCTTTTAGTGAGCCTAATCCCAACAATCCCTCACTATCATGCTGTGTTGGCATTTTGGGCCTGATCTGCCAATCCACCATAGCCTCTGCGGTAGCCGGACCTACTGCATACCAGTTTTGCTGAACGGGCCATTGAGGCCAATAATCAGAGAGCAATTCCAGGCCTATATGAGCTGCGTTAGCAGAGATACAGATAACCCCCTTATATTGGTCAAGAGCCAATACCAAGGATTTATTTTTGGGGGATAAATTGGTGGGAATAATAGCCAGGGTGGGAAAGTGAAGCGCTTGCCAACCCTCGCTTTGAAAGGCCTCTAGCCAAGCAGATGCCTGCCCTAGTGGCCTTGTAACAAGAAGGGAAAGCTCCCTCTTACTCATGATACAGCTTATCCAAGATATCTTTAGCGCCATTAGCTAGCAGCACATCTGCTAACTCAGATCCTAGAGCAGCAGCATCCGCAACAGCACCTCGAACTTCGTGACGAATCACGGCGGAACCATCGGGCTCACCGACCAAACCGCGCATATAGATCTCATCATTTTTCAGCAATGCATAGCCAGCAATAGGAACCTGACAACCCCCTTGCAAACGACTATTCATGGCTCGCTCTGCTTGGACTCGCACCCAAGTTTCTTGGTGATTCAAAGGTGCTAGTAACGCTAACAACTCTTCATCGTCAGTGCGACACTCTATACCCACCGCCCCTTGACCAACCGCTGGCAGGCTTGTCTCAGCAGGGATGGCTTGACGAATGCGATCCTCAAAACCCAATCGCTTAAGGCCTGCGGTGGCGAGAATAATGGCATCGAACTGACCATCATCTAACTTGGCTAATCGGGAGTTGACGTTGCCGCGCAATTCAAGGATTTCCAGATCTGGACGCTTTTCACGAATCTGGCATTGACGACGTAAGCTGCAGGTTCCGACTTTGGCGCCTTGTGGCAGCTCGTCCAGAGACTCATATTGATTGGAAACAAAGGCATCACGCGGATCTTCGCGCTCGCAAATCACGGTCAGGCCTAGCCCCGCGGGAAATTCAACCGGCACATCCTTCATGGAATGTACGGCCAGATCAGCGCGCTTTTCCAGCATGGCCACTTCTAGCTCTTTCACAAACAAGCCTTTACCGCCCACCTTTGCCAAGGGCGTATCAAGAATCTTGTCGCCACGGGTGGTCATGCCTAACAGCTCCACCTGTAAACCAGGATGGTGTTTTTCTAACTCGGCTTTTACAAACTCCGCTTGCCACAAGGCAAGGGGGCTTTTACGAGTGGCGATACGAATAACGCGGTCTGACATGGCTAGAAAACCTTATGGCTGGGCTCTTATATCCTGAGCAACGTAAATCTGGAGCATAGTTAAGGCGGGCTACGCTACCATATCGACCGATCCAATAACAGCTAGTGAGCATTGCTCATCAGTACTGTTGAATCATTTTCTTCACCGCCGCCACATGTCTACGGCTAATGGTGACCCGGTCTTCAATACCTTTGAAACGCAGCTGATACTGATTCTGATGCTGTTCAAGCCCATCAATGTGGTGCAAAGACACCAACGCATTGCGATGCACTCTAAGAAAGCGGTTGCCAAACTCTTCCTCTAGCTCCTTGAGCGTATCATCGATCAGTACGTCCCCTTCGGGGTATCTTACCGTGACGTATTTTTGATCCGCCATAAAGAAACGAATCTCGTCCACCGGAATTAACTCGATTCCGCGATGGGTTTTAGCACTGATATGCTTGCGCACTTGAGAAAGCGGCTCTTCCGTTTCCGTCTCGGGCATACCGTCTTTAACGGCCATTAGCTGTGCCTTGTTGATGCGACTAGCTTTGGCCAGCGCCTGCTCAAGGTCTTCTTGGCGCACAGGTTTTAATAGGTAACCAATGGCTTGTACTTGAAATGCTTGAATCGCGTACTCATCATAGGCTGTACAAAAAATCACTGCAGGAGGTTCGGGCAACTTAGTAATGTGCTCAGCTGCTTCCATACCGTCCATTGCAGGCATGCGAATATCGGTAATGACTATATCGGGCTGAGACAAGGGAATACGATCCAATAAATCGATACCGTTGCGAGCCTCATCGACCACTTCCACATGGTCAACTTTTTCGAGCATCCGCTTCATTCTCTCCCGAGCGAGCGGCTCATCGTCACAAATCAAAACCCTCATGGGTTACCTCAATACTGATTGCTGTGCTTCTATTGGCTTTTGTTTTGAGCTCTTATACTTTTTATTGCACCGAACTAAACTTTATTTTCGTTTCCGGCCTTTAGGTTGTTTGTTGCTATTATTTTTGCTGGTGCCGGCGCTGTCTGATACTGGACTAGAAGTTCCAGCCACCTCCCTCAGCTCATAGGGATAGGTTAAGCGTGTAATATACAAATTGTTTTCTGAATAAGATGTTAATTTTGCACGGTCCCCGTATAACACATTTAATCGATTACGAATATTTTCAAGCGCTATACGGTTGCCCTGAAACCGCTGAGTGGTCGTTCCTTGGTTTTGCTCGGTATAGGGATTAGCGATTTTAAGCTCAAAGACACCATGCTGATAGCTGCCATGTATTTCGATAAGGCCACCATCTTCCAATGGCTGCACCCCATGCAGAATGGCATTCTCTAGCAGGGGTTGCAGCGTCAACATTGGTATTTTGAGCCCGTCCGGAACCTGACGAGTATCCCAATGCACTTGCAAGCGATCACCCAATCTCAATTGCTCAATGCGCAGATAACGCTTGCAAAGATTAAGCTCGTCCTTAAACGGTACTTGATTACCCACCTCATTCAGGCTGGCACGAAACAGATGTGAAAGATCTTCCACCACCTCTTCAGCGGTTTCGGGATCCACCGAAATTAGGCTGGCTATAATATTCATGCTATTAAACAAAAAATGAGGCCGGATACGCGATTGCAGCGCTTGGATGCGATTTACCAAGGCCGACTGCTTGCGGGCAATAAGCTGTGCTTGTAAATAGAAGTAGCGAATGACCAAGCCACCAATAATGGCCGCGATTAACACATTGGTGAGAATAGCATCATCAAAAAAGCCCACCGGCTCGAATTCCACACGCGCTAGCACCTGATAGCTAATCCAACTGACTATCCAAGTATTGAAGGGAATAATGAGATAACTAATGGCAACGGCTTTTGTCTGATCTAAGCGACGCAAGAATGGTCGCAACTGGCAAAGTACTGCGGCACTGGTTAAGGCTACCCACTGCACAAATAACGACACCAGCGCCAACTGCTCCCAATTAAAGGCACTCAGCGAGCTAGATGCTAGGACCAAGACGATGGAAAACAACTCGGACACCAAAATCAGCAAAAACACTGGCTGGATGGCGCATAAATCCGGCAGGAAAAAGCTATCTTCAGTTTCGGTATTGGCTTTTTCGGTATTCAATCCAGTTCCTCAGCAGTTTTAGATGCAACCGTGTATAATGGCGCCGCCCTATGGGCGCTGCGGCCGTTCCCGCAACCCATCGAGCATTACCTATCTCTTAGTATAGGGCACAATGTTAGCAACCAATTCAGATTAGGCGAAGACCACAATGCAAGACGATCAAGCCAACCAGCCAAAGTCAAACCAGCAATGGGGCGGCCGCTTCAGCGAAGCCACCGATGAGTTTGTGGCTGCTTTTACCGCTTCTGTCGATTTCGACCAAAAGATGGCAGAGCAGGATATTAACGGCTCCATCGCCCATGCCACCATGCTGGCAGAAGTAGGCGTGCTCACTGATGAAGAAAAACAGCAGATCATTGATGGCCTAGAGAGCATTCGTATTGAAATTCGTAACGGCGAGTTTGAGTGGTCGGTCGCTTTAGAAGACGTGCATATGAATATTGAAGCACGCCTTACACAAAAGATTGGCATTACTGGCAAGAAGCTTCATACCGGTCGCTCCCGTAACGACCAAGTCGCAACCGATATTCGCCTGTATATGCGCGATGCCATTGACGCCATCCTTCCAGAAATCACTCGACTTCAAAATGGATTGTTGGATTTAGCAGAACGCGAATCCGACACTATCATGCCGGGCTTTACTCACTTGCAAACCGCACAGCCGGTTACTTTTGGCCATCACTTATTGGCCTGGTTCGAAATGCTAACCCGAGACTATGAGCGTTTAATAGATTGCCGCAAACGCGTCAATCGCATGCCTCTTGGTTCTGCGGCTTTAGCGGGTACCACCTATCCTATTGATCGCACCATTACCGCAAAACTATTAGGCTTCGATGGCATTTGTGAAAACTCGTTAGACGGCGTAAGTGATCGAGATTTCGCAATCGAATTTACTGCCACAGCAAGTTTAGTGATGACACATCTATCACGTTTTTCTGAGGAACTGGTGTTATGGACTTCGGCACAATTTGATTTTATCGATTTGCCAGACCGTTTCTGCACGGGGTCTTCCATTATGCCGCAAAAGAAAAACCCAGATGTGCCTGAACTGGTTCGCGGTAAAACCGGTCGCGTAAATGGCCATTTAATTTCATTATTAACACTGATGAAGTCGCAACCATTGGCTTACAACAAAGATAATCAAGAAGACAAAGAACCACTTTTTGATACCGTGGAAACCTTATTTAATTCTTTACGCGCCTACGCTGACATGGTCCCAGCCATTCAAGCTAAAAAAGAAAATATGCGAGAAGCGGCTCGTCGTGGCTTTTCAACCGCTACTGATCTAGCCGACTATTTAGTGAAAAAAGGCGTTGCTTTTAGAGACTCACATGAAATTGTGGGTAAAGCGGTTGCCTATGGCATCCAGCAAGAAAAAGATCTCTCTGAAATGACGCTAGAAGAACTACAGCAATTTAGTAGTGAGATCACTAATGATGTTTTCGATGTCTTAACCTTGGAAGGCTCAGTGAATGCCCGAGACCATTTGGGTGGCACTGCACCTGCACAGGTTCGTGCAGCAGTGACCCGAGCAAAGGAAGCATTAAAATCTAGATAAAAAGTATTCAAGCTCACAAATAAAAAGCCGCATGCTTATTAAAAGCTTGCGGCTTTTTATCTAAGGCTTTAGGGCAAAAGCCAAAGTCGTTCGCGGATTAAAGAGTCATTTCTTTATTTTTCCACAAAAGCTCGTTCGATCGCGTACTCTCCGAGATCCCCTTGGCGAGATTCTACATAACCTTTGCGATCCAATATTTCACAGAAGTCTTTTAACATTGCAGGGCTGCCGCATATTAAAAAGCGATCCTCTTCTACGTTCATCTCAGGCAAGCCTAATTCTTTGCTGGCTTTTCCTGAATCCAATAGTTCTGTGAGACGACCTTGGCGCTCAAAAGGTTCTCGCGTTACCGCAGGATAATAAAGTAACTGCTCTTTTACAGCGTCCCCAAAATACTCATTATGAGGGAGCTCACTCAGTATGTGATCTCGATACGCCAACTCAGAAACAAAGCGAACACCATGAGTCACAATTACCTGATCGAAATTTTCATAAGTCTCTGGATCACGAATAATACTTAAAAAAGGCGCGAGACCCGTTCCGGTTGCCAATAACCATAAGCGCTTACCAGGTTTAATATTGTCGATGGTTAAGGTACCGGTTGGCTTGCTGTTCACTAGAATCTGATCGCCTACTTTTAGTTTTTGCAATTTTGACGTCAACGGACCATCTGGTACTTTAATACTGAAGAATTCCATTTCTTCTTCATAATTAGCGCTCGCGATGGAATAAGCTCTCAACAAAGGACGATCTTCCTGCTGTAAGCCAATCATAGTGAAATGGCCGTTTTTAAAACGAAACCCTGGATCACGAGTTGTACGAAAACTAAATAAGGTTTCATTCCAGTGATGAACAGATAACACGGTTTCTTGGCGCAATTGACTCATAAACAAATTCCTATATTCATCACCTGTTTAATTTCGACTTAGTCACACGTTGCGACTTGATGACTAGAAGTTTGCGACATTCCTTAAAATAGATAAAATGGATTATATTAATTACTATTATCGATTTTATCGATATAAGAGATTTCATACAGATGCGCTACACCCTTCGCCAACTACAAGTATTTCTCGCCACTGCGCATCATGAAAACATCAGCTTGGCAGCGGCAGAACTCAATATGAGCCAATCTGCTGCTAGTAGCGCTCTCAAAGAACTGGAATCTCAATTCGATATACAACTCTTCGATCGAGTCGGTAAACGCCTGCAAATCAATGAGTTAGGCCACAGCCTCAGACCTCAAGCGCAGGCACTGCTAGATCAAGCCAGCGATTTGCAAAGCGCCTTCAGCCAACATCAAACTCCCGGGGATCTTAAAGTTGGTGCCACCCTAACCATCGGGAACTATCTAGCGGTACCCATCATGAGCGCCTACAAGAAACAACACCCAGGCGCTCAAGTGGCTCTTGAGGTTAGCAATACCGAAACTATTGCTAAGCGGGTCGCCAATTTTGAGTTGGATATAGGCTTGATTGAAGGAGAGCTGCAAAGCCCAAGCTTAGAGTTGATTGAGTGGTGTGAAGATGAATTATGTGTATTCGCGGCACCTAACGACCCATTGACTAAGCGTCGCAAGATAACGGATCAGCATTTACTTGCAGCAAAATGGATTGTTCGCGAATCTGGCTCAGGTACAAGACAAACCTTTGATCGTGCCATGAGTGGCATTCTTCCTGATCTCAATATTGAACTGGAGCTTCAACACACCGAGGCTATTAAAAGAGCCGTTGAAGCTCAACTCGGTATTGGCTGTCTTTCAAAAGTAACGTTAAAAGAAGCGTTCAAAAGAGGTTCTTTAAAGGAAATAAAAATTCCTCAACGCAATTTTAAACGCCGCTTTTACTTCGTACTGCACCAACAGAAATACATTAGCGCCGGCATCGAAAAATGGATCTCACTCTGCAAGAAACAACGCTAAGCACTAATCTGTGGTGCAATCATTTGATCACCACCAGCAAGAATTTTAATCTGATCTCTTCGCTTCAGAATAAACGAAGGCTTCATACCCAGCATACTTTTAAAAGTATGGTTAAAATGAGATGAATCAGAAAACCCTGCTTCTAACGATGCATCCGTTAGCGATAAACCAAAGCCCATTAAGGTCGCCGTTACAAATAAACGGTGCCATAACCGGAAGCGACGAATAGGAATGCCGGTTATTGCCTTAAACTGGCGCTGCAGTTGCGATTCCGATAACCCAACTAAGTCAGCCAGCATTTGATTAGAGCTATTCTCAGTAGGATGTGCTTTGACATAAGCAATCACCTCTTCAATAGCAGCCAAATGCCTAAACGCGCCATCGTCAGCTCGAAATTCTGGAATGACTTGAGTCATTAATACTCGATAGGCTTCTCCAGGTGAAATGCCTCTCTCATAGATCAATGAAAAAGACTGCTTAATGCGATCCAAAGCCCTGCTACCGTAATAGATACCATCGGCTTGACCCTGCATTAACGTTTTTAACGCAGAAAAGTCTCGGTTTAATGGATCAAGATAGCAGCACGCAACCGGCTGATCGAAATGATCCACACTTACGATTTGCCCTGCGGGTATTAACGCAATTTGAGTTTTAATCTTCCCATGCTTGGGAGTCCAAAACTCTAAATCACCCTTCAAACTAACTACCAGTGAGGAGGCAGCTTGGTTCATTGTAATTAACCCGAGCAAATCACCCAAATAGAGTGTTCTCTTGTCCCACAAGTAAAGCAGGGACTCTGATTGTTTAACGGCCATAGCAAAAAAGAAAAAATAAAGTAAAAGTTTTGTATTTTTATTTTCTAATACGAACTCAAGATTAATCCGTTTTTCCTTCCTTTGGCAACGAAATCTAGTGGGGTTTTACAAAAAAACACAACGTGAACATTTGTTTTTCGCGTCAGATTCATACAAGTAATCCGGGTAAATACTCGTTTAGTCTTTAGTATACGCGCTACCCATCCTATGGGTTAAAGAAGAAAAAGAAGCTTCTTGTTGTACCAATAAAAACATAAAAAACACTCACAACAATGAGGTCCAGGAGAGATGAAAACCCAAGCCCTGCGAACTGTGTTCGCTGTCTTATTTTTTAATTTAATTTCAATTAGTTATACGCATGCATGGTTTTTCTCAAGCCCAAACAAAAGCTATGCAGACACCGAATACCCCATCGTTTTGGTAGGCGGTTTTTTCGCTTTTGATGCAGTGGTGGGTATCGAATACTTCTATGGTATTGCCGACGACCTACGTCGTTACGGTGCAGAGGTGTACGAAACAGATGTTAGTGAATTCCAAACCAACGAATTCAGGGGCGAGGAATTACTCAAACAAATTGAAGATTACCTAGCACTAACCGGTCACGACAAAGTGAACATCATAGCTCATAGCCAGGGCTCTCCCACTGCACGTTACGTGGCATCGGTTAAGCCCGAGTTAATTGCGTCTATTACATCGGTTCACGGCATGAACAAAGGCACCGCCTTGGCAGACGCCATTCGCTTTTTGGCACCCGAAGATAGCTTTATGGAATCCGTTCTAGAAAACTTAGCGAACGCAGTAGGATTCCTATTGTCTAGCTTGTCTGGTGGCCCCAACAAATCCTCACAATCTGCGATTGCAATTTTAGAAGCGGCGAATACTGTGGAGGCTGCTAAATTTAACGAAAGACACCCAGCAGCTGTTCCTAAGAGTTCCTGTGGCACCAGAGGTGATCATAAAGTTAACGGTGTTCGTTATTGGTCTTGGGGTGGCACCGGTGGCACCTTTGGCAAAATAACCAATCCTGTTGATCTAATCGACGACCTTCTTTTATCAATAACACCCCTCACCTTCCCCAACAACAAACACGATGGGGTTGTGCCTAAATGTGGGCAATATTTAGGAAAACCTATTAGACACAATTACAAACACAACCACGTTGATGCGGTAAGGCATTTGTTTGGGTTAATTGGTTTTACAACTAATCCCAAAACTCTGTATCGCAACCATGCCAATCGACTAAAAAAAGCTGGTTTATAAAGATTTACACGCTGACTATTGGCGTCGCCTCCGACGCCTTTTTTTTCAGTGATTCAGAGGTGTAGTAATGACAAAACGTTTTACTTTGATATTCCTTATGGCCTTCGTAATAGCCTTACCCATCACAACCATCTGGTTAAATTCGCTGTGGCAGGCACCTGCAGGTAGCTCTGATGATGAGAGCAACTATGGAATTGTTACTACAATAAATCAGCGGGCGGATAGTAAGGGGTATTTATCGAAAAACCTCGAAAACCATCAGTTAAATCAATCTGAATTCGCAAACATAGACAACAACTGGCAGCAGCATCTACAAGGATCATCCATTGCTGACACCGAACCACCTGCCTCTTTCGAAATAGAGAACGGTAATTTGGTACGCTCAGAATCACTAAGAGCCATTTTTGATTATTTCCTAGCTCTGGACGGCGAAATTTCCATTGAAATTATTCGCGACATCTTACATCGCTATGCACAGAGCCAATTGACAACTGAAGAAAGCCAGCAAGTGCTGGCCGCTTTTGACGAATACTTTGACTATTTAGATAGCATTAACGAAGCTCAGCAACATATCGATCCAACGC
>JAKSAW010000327.1 GCA_022361455.1 Pseudomonadales bacterium
TAAACGAAGGGCCTTTCAATGACTTCTGCAACTAGACTCTGTATTTACCTAACTGCACTGCTGCTAATAACACTCACAGGTGCTCTTATCTACGCCATTACTAAGGGAGACTTCGCCACTAGCGGACCAATTCTTTTTGGCAGCCCCTGGGGAATAATGACGATCGTTGACCTTTACGCTGGCTTCTTGCTATTCGCTATGTTCATTTACGCAACCCATAAAGATACTTTTAAAGCCTCCCTCTGGGTGGTAACGCTAATGCTGCTGGGTAACATGATCGCATGTGTTTACTTGATACTGTGGTTAAAAAACCGTAATTCCCAAGAGTTACCCCACAATGGATTGGCGCAATCGCTCAATAAACATTAAAATTTACCAATAACATCGGTTGAGGTGATATTTTGCATTCGATTCAAACTGCTGCAGAGAAAAGCGGACTAACAGCAGACGTAATTCGCGTTTGGGAGCGCCGCTATAAGGCCATTTCCCCAGAACGATCCGCGTCCAACCAAAGGGTTTATAGCAATGACGAGATCTATCGTCTCACACTGCTTCGCAAGGTCACCGAATCCGGTAAGCGTATAGGGTCTGTAGCTAACCTTGATACCAGGGAACTAGAAAGCCTGGCAAGTGATGTTGAGATAGCCCAAGAGATCGCACCAGAAGCATCTATCACCGACAGGCGCTCCTACAACTACTTAGAAGTTTGCCTGGAGGATATTCTTTCCCTAAATAGCAGAAACTTTGAGAGACATTTACAGCAGGCGCTAGTGGAAATGGGGCTGGTTTCGTTTCTCAAGGAGCTGGTTCACCCCATATTAATTAAAGTCGGTAATTTGTGGCAAAACGGCAACATCAGAACCTGCCAAGAGCACTTTGCATCAGCCGGCATTCGGTCTTTCTTGGGTCGCTATATCGTTGATAGCAACACCGATCAGAAAGGTCCACGAGTGATCGTGGCTACCCCTCCTAATCACTATCATGAACTCGGTGCCACCATGGCAGCCGTGGTTGCGGCCACGCGAGGCTGGCAAGTAGTGTATTTAGGCCCTTCCGTACCAATGGAAGAAATGGTGTTTGCCGCAGACTGCAAACAAGCCGCTGCAGTGGCACTCAGCTTGAGCTTTCCAGTTATTGACCCACAGATACCCGATTACTTAACCAAGCTAAGACGTTTACTACCGGACGAAACCAGCATCTTGATAGGTGGTTCCAGTCAGAGCAACTACAGGGAAGTGTTAGATAACATTAACGCTATTTGCAACAGTGATTTAGATAGCTTCATTGTGCAACTAGACCAGCTTAAAGGCGAATGGCGTAGCCAGTGATTGCTGGTAGTCGGCATTATAAATATAACCATTGATTTCGCCGGTAGCGCCCCAATATTGATTACCATCTAAAGATGTTTTAAAAAATTAGTAGTAATCATCAAGGCGCTACCTAAATGACTAATACCGATGATGGGGATTTTCCCAATCAGGAGCTTGTAGAGAGTGGTGAATTCCCCACTGACCTTATTCTGGCCAATCAGGTTCTGCCAGACAGCCTCTATGTGATTCCAATTTCATCTAGACCTTACTTTCCCGCCCAAGTACAACCTATCGTGGTGGATGTTGATCCTTGGTCCGAGACACTAAAAAGAGTCTCCAAAACCCCACATCAACTAATTGTGCTTTCTTACTACGATTCACCAATAATGGGAGAGACAGTCGAGATCGAGAAACTCTCAGTAATGGGCTGTGTCGCCAAAGTTCACAACATTATTGAGGAATCAGGAAAAATACAGTTTATCGCTCAAGGTATTCGTCGCGCAAAAATTGAGACCTGGATTCGTAAAGACTCAGTTTATCTTGCCCAGGTTTCCTATCCGGAGCCCAAGCGAGAGAAAGCCGACGAAGTAAAAGCCTATGCCATGGCTCTCATTAATAACATTAAAGAGCTGGTATCCATTAACCCACTTTATACCGAAGAGCTACGCAACTACTTAAGTAGATTCGGTCCTAACGATCCTTCACCCTTGGCGGATTTTGCGGCATCGCTCACTACGGCAAAAGGCAATGAGCTGCAGGACATCCTCAATACCGTGCCGCTACTAAAGCGCATGGAAAAAGTTTTAATACTGTTAAAACAAGAAACCGAAGTAGCCAAGCTTCAGAACCAAATTGATGAGCAAGTCAACGAAACTATCGACGATGCACAAAGACAGTTCTTTCTTCGCGAGCAACTCAAGGTTATTCAAAAAGAGCTGGGGATTAGTAAAGATGATAAA
>JAKSAW010000519.1 GCA_022361455.1 Pseudomonadales bacterium
AGTTGTGGATGTATTTTCCGGGGCTTAAGTGTAAGTATATAGTCATGTGACCAAAGAAACGAAAGTCCTTCTCCTTCGATATCTTTTATCCCACCCATGCTATTGATCATAAAATCAATCTTTACTGACCATGAATAGATATTCTTTTTCTTTTCTAAATTTATCCTAGAAACCATCCACCTACCTCAAAATTTCCATAAAAATGTAACGCCTTAATGACGTGCGCCGCCAGGCGTCACGTTGATTAATTTGTTATGCATTTTCTCTCTGATAAATTGCCATTTTTTCAATACCATCTAATTGTGACTTGGCACCGGCATAGCTATTGATATAGTTTAAGAATATGTCTTTTAGTTCTTTCTGCTTAGCGATACAGCCATCGAATGAATCTTTATCCGGCAGAGAAACTAACTTTTGAATGTCTGCATACATTGAAGTGACAATAGCTTTACAGGACTGTATTTCTCTGAGATTTTTTATATACGCCTCATGGGCCTGCTGAAAACCATATGACCCTATGTAGGGCGAGTCCAGCAAGTCCAAATACGAACTACGCACTATCAACTCCTCAGTTTCAATCGTAATTCGTTCCAATAACGCACTACACTCATCTGAACACTCTCTATACAGAATATGTTTATCTTTGTACTCCTTCTTTTCATCGAGCTCTTTTAGTCGAAGGAAGTTCCAAACCCCAAGCAAAAGGGCCGCTAAAGCAATTAATAGACGCATATCATCCATATTAAATTGTCTCAGGTTTACCTTAAATTCTACTTTCAAATGCAATCGCTCGGCCCAACGATTGAAAGCGAGCGGCCAGCTGCCTTATTCTAGATGCGCCAACAAAAAGAAAACCCAATCGTAAATCTAGAGGAAATACACATGAGCCATCAGCAGCTGACCTTACACAAACGATATCAAATTTGGGCGCTTTTAGCAGCAGGATTATTACAGAAGCATATTGCAGAATGGGTGGGTGTAAGCCCCTCCACCATTAGTCGTGAGCTTCGGAGAAATAGCTACAAAGGGTATTATTGCCCAGACCAAGCTCAAGCTTTTGCCGATGCCAAAAGGCGCTTTCTTCGTCGGCCTTACAAGATCAAGAATGAGATTAAAGACGCAATTATTCGCCTCTTGGGTCTCAAATATAGCCCCTACGACATTGCTTGCATATTAACAGGGTTCGCAGGCTTTCCCATTAGCCCACAAGGCATTTATAACTTCATCGAGCAAGATAGAAACGAAGGCGGTAAGTTACATCAGATGCTGCCTTTCGAAGGACGCGCGAGAAGGAATGACTTGAACTATAGACCCGCTCAATACCGCGAGGATTCTAGACATAACATCAATAACCGGCCAGAAGCAGCCAACAATAGAACACGATTTGGCGATGTAGAAATCGACACGCTAGTCAGTAAAGATAGAAAAGGTGGTGTTGTCACTATTGTTGACAGAAAAATACGCTACA
>JAKSAW010000332.1 GCA_022361455.1 Pseudomonadales bacterium
AACTTGTACTTTTTGTTTCTTAAATAGGTCCATTCATGACACCCGAAAAATAATATAACCATATCAAGCGCCTTTCTCATATGAAAAAGGCGCTTAGTCATAGACTCAAGCCCCAGCCTAACGTCGCTGACCACGAAGTTTGGTGACCAAGTCTGCACCTATAACAAATCCCGCAGAATCAATATCTAATGTCTGCAAGAAATCATTGTTATAGGTAAAACAGCTAACTGCCGCAGCATCATTGTTTGTGATTTCAACACCGCCGGCTGCATCATATTCATGATGAGTCAGCTGACCTTCCGCACCGATCTCACAATGCATGCTGTAGTTATTTGGAAGTGGGAAAGTCTCGGAGTACTCACCTTTTCGAGCAGTTATGCCATTCGCTTTGCCATCGATGGCCCAACCAATAATGACGTTACCAGTGCGCCCGCTTCTGCCTGATGTGGTGACATAATCAATGTTTGGATCGTTAGCGAATGGATTGGGGAAAATATGCGTACTTGGCCAAGGGTGCCAATGAGTACTGATCCAATCCACCGTGTATTCTCTCCAAGGTTGTGGAGATGCATCTTGTATGGTTTGGGTAAATAACGCGGCATATTCTTCCGCTACTCGCTGACATTCCTCGGTAAAGCCTATCAATGTACCGAACTCGTTTATACGCGCTTCTATGTTCTCACACCAATTAACAAATGGAGTAATCAAGTGGTTGTTCAACCACGTTTGACTAGGTCTAACACCATATTCATCGCACTCCCCCTCCATCGATCCTAGTGGGATTGCCATCGCGCCTTTACCATTCATCCATAATACCGCTGCACCAGCATAGTCAGCACTTATACATTCCATATCATAGGTGCCTGAATACCTTGCATCCCATGGTGGTACTATATGCTCACCGTGAGCTTGAGCGATCATCGGCGACAACATAACTCCTGCGGCCAAAGCGGCCTTTACTAGTTTTTGAGCATTCTTCATATTCGCATCCTGGTCTATTAATTAATACATCCTTGCCTGCATTCATTAGTATTTTTGTTTTGTTTATCAGGCATACAACGGCACCACGCCGTCGTTAGTCATAAGACGAGGAAAAACGAGAATAAAGGACAAAATTATTTAAAGTTTTTTTGTCCTAGTTTTAGCTACGAGCACGTCTTAAGAACCAGTAGGTGTTAAAAGATTTGAGTAATGAGTCCGTTTAGCAAATTTTGGATTCTCAAAAAGGAAAACAGCAAGCACAAAAAGAGCCTATTGCTGACGTCAATGGCGTTTTCCAATGTAACAGCACATTGCTCTTGGGCTTAGATTAGTAACCTGATGGAGTCGTGTTATTAGTTGGGATTAACAACAGAAAGTATCGTTATGCGCTAACACACTATATAATTGGCGCAAATTCGCACAGATTGCCTGCATTTTTCTAATTTCAGC
>JAKSAW010000901.1 GCA_022361455.1 Pseudomonadales bacterium
ACTATTATTCCGCAACAGCGATTGGCTGCTCTTCGCCATAACCAGTGGCGTTTACACGGCCTGCTTCGATGCCATAGGTATCAACCAAAATCTTGGCAACAGAATCGGCTCGACGCTGAGAAAGTGACTTATTATAAGTCGCTTTACCTAGACTGTCAGTGTGACCTTCAATATCTACTACTAAATCGGCATGCTTCTTCATAAAGCTGGCAACGGCTTCGATCTCAGGGTAAGACGCTTTAGTTACCACAGAAGAGTTAGTTGGGAATTGAACGTTAAGCTTAATTTCATCAACTCTTACTTTCTTAAGTTTGCAGCCTTTGCTATCAACACGAGCACCTTCCGCTGAATTCGGGCACTTATCTAGATAATCCGCTACGCCATCTTTGTCGGAATCCAAAGGACATCCTGCAGCGTCAACAGCAACACCTGCTGGTGTATTTGGACACTGATCGTTGTCATCGATGACACCGTCGTTATCACTATCCGCAGGAGCAGCAGGCTCAACGGGTGCTGGCGCAGGGGCAGGTGCCGGCTCTGGCGCTGCTTCTTTAACTGGCTCTGGCGCCGGAGCTGGCGCTGGTGAGCTACCACCAAAGGCGAAGCTTATACCTAGAGTAAATAGCGCATCCCACGTGGAGTCGTCTTCACCATGGATACCGCGAAGATCAGCTCGAATCGATGCAGAATCGCTAAGCAGGTAGCGTACGCCGCCACCTAGGTTAATTTGAGTTTCGTTTTCGCGCTCACCGTTGGCTTTGAAATCTGCATCGCCAACACCAGCCGCTAAATATGGCTTGAGCTTACCTTCGCTGCCTAAGTAGTAAAGACCATCTAAACGATATGAGCGGTAATCAACGTGGACATTACCTTCCTCAGTCTCAGAGTTAGCGTCGACTCCTAAAATCTCAACACCCCAATCTTCGCTGAATTGATACTCAAGACCAAGAGCGCCCACATTGGCGTCTTCCAGTTCTCTTTCACCATCAAAAGTGATGTAACCAACAGCTGGGTTAATGTATACCTGACCTTTCTCTGCATGGGCAGATACACCGGTAAGACTTAATGCTGCAATGCTGGACGCTAAAAGTAATTTTTTCATTATCTAATCCCTTATGTTCGTTAGATCTGCGCGAATTATGCCCCAATTCAACTCGCTAGGCTTGTAAAACCCTGTAAAAGGAAGTGTACCGAAATGGCCCTACGCAATATTGATCATTGGCAAAGTAAAGCCAAATTCTGTGCGTCCGGGCTGGCTATTGAAGAACAAATCGCCATTGTGGCGCTTGACAGTGACATCGACAAAACGAAGACCTAAGCCAGCACCCTTTTGCTGCACCTTACCCTGACCGTGAGCTCGCTGATAAGGTGCAAAAAGGTGGGACTGTAATTCCTTAGGAATCCCCTCTCCATAATCACGCACTCTTAACAGAACGCTTTCCCCATAAGGTTTTAAATCTATATCCACGGTCGACGCAGCGGGCCCATACTTTATCGCATTAGTGATCAAATTGACTACAGCTCTTTCCAATAATTCTCCATTGCCCTTCACCCAAAGCAAATCATCGGAAGCCGTGAAATTTAGCTGAATATCCTTTTCCTGTGCCTGATTATAAGTTTCATCGATAGCATTCTGCACCACTGCTTCAAAATCCAACTCATAGGTTTGAATCATTTCACCGCTTTCAACTCGAGCTAACTGTAAAAACTGCTCAGCAAAATAAAGATTTTTATTAGCATAATGCTCAATTTGATTTAAGAACTCGCTATCAGATTCATCAATCTCATTCTGATCACTTTTCTGCTGCACACCTTTCTTTATGGTGCGTTTTTGATTGACCATAGCAATTAAACTTACCATGGGAGATCGCATATCATGGGAAAGGAAATCGATGGTCTCATTTCTAAGCCGCTGCGCTTCTCGTATGCGGGTAATGTCATATAAGTTCATCACAATTAAGTTAGAACGATGGGATAACAAATCTAAATATGACAAATTAACCAACAGGTTGTTGCCGGATTCCGTTTCAACCTCGACTTCCATCGAAGAACGATCCGATACTATGTCGAATAGCAGTTGACTCCAGTCTTTCTGAGATGCTTTTAAAGGCAACTTTATTAGCAAGTCAAACAGAGTCAGTTCTTGCTCGTCCTCATTATCAGGTTCTTCGATCGCCATGTAATTAAACGCCAAACGATTAACGAATAAAACGCTGCCGAACTCATCGACAATAATGACGCCGTCATTCATTTCGTTAACACAGAATTCAAATAACAGTCTTGCACTATTTACCTGATATTGAGAGGCTCGGACTTCATTCAGATATTTGAAGACCAGATCATAAGTGCCTTCGAAAAACACACCGCTATCTTTTAATTCACTTTCAAAAAAACCGGTTATATAGGCTTCCTTTAATTCAGACCATTCAGCAGTATTCGAAATCGGCGCCACCACCAAATAATCTTTATGATGAAAACGATAACGGCAATAGAAAGCATCTTCAACGCGACTAGGTCCAAGCGCTATCGAAGAGACATCCAATGGTTGATTATTGATATTGGCATTGCGCTTTAACTCATGCAGTACCACGTTATTCACTGAAAGAGAATAATCATCTATGGCAGCCAATTGCATCATTTGGTGTAGCTTCTGCAAAAACACTTGGTCGCTATCAATTCGTTGCTCTACCAAAGATTGGTGACCAAGCTCTTCCCGCAATGAAAACAACTGCTTCTGCAAATAGCGAATAGTTTGATCTAAGCGAAGCACAGTCCACAACGGATAAACAAGCCATTGACCAATAATGGCACTGGCCAATGGTAACCAATAACTAAGTTTTAATATTAATATTGCTTGAGCAATAATGAGCAAAGCAGAAGTGGCAACAATAAATAAAAGCGCCGTGCGACCTGCAACACGAGGAATTAGGAACACCGTCGCAAGAACGATCAAAGCACATAAGGCAGAGGTGTATATAGGTGATGCCTGCTCGATAAAGCTATGGTTGCGTGCTGCATCAAAAATCGTTGCATTGATTTCAACACCTGGCATTTGCTCACCGGACACAGTCACCGGTGTCGGCAATAAATCACCCAAAGAGATCGAGGTCGCACCAACAAAGACCACCCGATCTTTAAACAACCGTGCCGGCAGTTTGCCTGAGACCACATCATAAAAGGACACTTGTTGGAAGGAACCCACCCCTCCCAAAAAAGGGATTAAACGCGGCAATCGACGCACGTTAACCAATGGCGAACCACTATTAGTGTTGCTCACTAACACCGGTTGCTGATAATCAGTGGCGAGTTCAGCCACGACGGTGGCAAAGTGCGACCAAAAAGCATCACCGATACCCTCAAACTGATAAAAACGACGCACAATACCATCGCTATCTG
>JAKSAW010000429.1 GCA_022361455.1 Pseudomonadales bacterium
AAAATGACGGGTGGTATTAATCAACTCAACCATTTCTCGAAGGCTTTCTACATTAGAAGCCTCCAAATATCCTTGTTTAACCAACATATCGCCGCTGGCTTGCGGTAAAGGCGCTTCCGCAACAAAAATGCCTTTACCTAAATACTTCAAACTGTTTTGATCCACAGCTTCTCCAATGGCTAACTTACCCATTAACTGCTCGTTTTGATAAACACTGCCATCGCCCGCCACATTAAAGGGCGCCACTTCCAAATAGATTGGGCCACCCTCACCCAACACCGGCTCACCAGTGGCTAGTGTTAATTTACCGTCTGCCGATAATTGCAATTCACCACGGCGTGTATAGGCTTCGCCGTTCATATGTTGAATAGTCAAAAAGCCTTTTCCGGTTAATGCCACATCATGCAAGCTGCCGGTGTATCGCAAAGCACCGGTAGACATATCCCTTTGGGTGTTAGCCGTGTTATTTAAGGGGCGACCATTGTGATCTACCAAATGCTGCTCAAAGCTCTTTTGCACCGTGATTTCGCGCTTATAGCCATCGGTATTCACATTGGCAAGATTCTGGCTCACAGTGTTTAAGCGCTGCATATCAGCAATCATGGATTGTTGAATTAGCTCAATCACATCAGGCATCGGCCAACTCCTTTCGCATAGGTTTTTGTTGCAAGCGGTTATCGCGCTCAATATCAATAATTCCCGCAGAAACGATATGCGCGGTGGTTGGAATTTCGGTTAACGACAACACAGTTACGTGTGGCAAGACACGCTCAATCAGTTTTCGAATATGACGACGCAAGTTCGGCGAGCACATCAATACTGGCTGAGCATTCTTCGACATGAGTTTTTCCGACATCGCTGCCACTTTACGAATTACCTGCTCAGTCACTTGGGGATCTACCAATAACGCAACTCGGGTTTCGGATTGTCTTAAACCCGCCTGCAGTAATTGTTCTAATGCAGGATCAAAACTCATTACTTGCAATTTTCCTTCGTGATCTAATAAAGATTCACAAATAACGCGGGATAGAGCACCACGTACTTTTTCGCTGAGTTCTTCCGGATCTTTAATGTGGCGACCATTTTCCAGCAAGGTTTCAACAATTTGCTCAATATTACGAATCGATACTTTTTCACGAAGCAGATGCTGCAACACACGTTGAAGATCGGTATACGACAGTGTATTCGGTACTAATTCTTCTACAATCGCAGGCTGCTCATTGCGGATTCGCTGCAATAGCTGTTCGGTTTCGGCACGATTCAACAGCTCAGACGCATGACTTTTTAATACTTCACTAAAGTGGGTAACAATCACCGTCATTGGATCGACTAAGGTGTATTTTTTCTTGCGTGCTTCTTCCTTTAAGCTGCTATCGATCCACACTGCCGGAAGGCCATAGGTTGGATCGCGAGTTTCAAGCCCTTCAAGTGGCTGGCGCTGTTCCGTGGGGCTAATTGCTAATAGTTGATCACCATACAATTCACCTTCTGCGACTTTCGCACCATAGATATTGATGCGGTATTGGCAATCTTTTAAGGCACTATTCTCTTTTACTTTCACCGCTGGGATGACAAAGCCCATATCCATAGCGAATTGCTTACGGAACTGTTTAACTTTATCCATAAACATACCGCTGTCTTTACCCAACTGATCAACTAACGCATCGCCCACAAAGATTTCAACGGGATCCACTTGGATTTGTTGGTAAAGATCATCATCATTTTTATCTTCTTCGATCGGCTCATCTGCGCTTTCCTGTTGCTCAGCATTAGATTGTCTAAAAGCAAAAAATGCGCCCAGACCCACTAATAAACCCACCACCAATACAGGCAATGCCGGAATACCAGGCAAGAACAGCATAAAGAACAATCCGA
>JAKSAW010000400.1 GCA_022361455.1 Pseudomonadales bacterium
AACTGTGCTGCTCGCCATGGCTGGCTGTAAGCAAACGGTTGAAATGCAGTTTGATTTGGACAATCCAGAGTCATTCTACACCAATGGATTTCCCACCGATTTGCGCTTGCTTGAAAACGGCCTTATCGACCTTTCGCTATTCCCCCGCACAAGTCACAAATTAACAAACCTTTATGTCACTGAAACTGAAGCACGGGCTAACGGTTATACCATTAGCATGCCGATCTACCTGCCATTCAGTGGGCCGTTAGCTGTGAACCAACTGCCAAGCGATGATTTGGCTTACATTGATAGCAATTCACCGATTCAACTCATTGATGTGGACCCTTTTTCGCCTGAGTATGGTCGGTTATTTCCCCTCAAAGTATCCATGACATGGCAGAAAGATTCTTACCGCCCTAACCATCTGTTGCAGGTACTACCAACGTTAGGACTTAACCTTCGTAGTAATAACACTTATGCGTTAATCGTCACGAAAGACATCCCCATTAAAGAGGGTCATACCCTGACGCAAAACCCTGTGCTTGGGAAACTACTATCCCAGGAAACGATTGGCGGTGAGATTACCTACAAAGCGCTGAGTGTATTCGCGCCTTTGCGAGATTGGCTTTTTACCAGCCATTTATCGGCCGATGATATTGTGGGTGCTACCGTATGGACAACGGGCGATCCTACCAAGAATCTATTTAAAGCCGCTGAGCAAATTAGCCAATGGCCGATACCCAAAGCTAAAGATTTACAGCTACTGGAGGAATTCGATGACTATTGCGTAATTCAAGGTACGTGGCAAGTACCTGGCTTTCAAGCAGGCATCGCACCCTACGCTTACCCTGTATACGGCGGCGATATACAGTGGCAGGAGAACGGTGCCCCTATTGTTCAATACCATCGCGATACACCAATGATCGTTACCATTCCCAATCAGCCAATGCCTGAGAATGGTTTTCCACTACTCATGTATAACCATGGCACCGGTGGCGATGCGGTACAGGTTTACAATCGTGGCTTACAATTTCCAGATGGCTCTATTGAAGCTGGCGGAGGTCCTTCACGCATTGCAGCGAATAGAGGCTGGGCCAGCTCAGGAATGGGTGGCCATATGAGTATGGATCATCTGGGTGTTCTCGGTACATTAGACGGCTACATTGCCTATAACTTTTTGAATCCCGTGGCCTGGCTGGGAAACCTACAACAAATGGCACTTGAACGGGTACTATATCGACGCCTTCTCACTCATCTCGAAATTCCTAAAGAACTATGTCCCGGAGCTAAAAGTAACGATAACAACCTTAAATTCGACCCTGATATGCAAGTTATCATGGGGCATTCCCTCGGTAGTTACTTAACCGGCATTCAAACGGCAATCGACCCTAAGCCCTATCAAGGGGCCATATGGAGCGGTGCAGGTGGCAGCTGGATAGAATTTGTATTTGGTCCAACAGACCCCATTCACCTACAGTTTGTTGCTGAGCTATTTGCCGTCAACCTATCTCCCATCGAGCATATGGATTTATGGCACCCTATCCCGATGCTGGCTGAGATGCTGGTGGGGGGCGCCAACAATATACTCTACACAGACCAGATTCTGCGAAATCCCAGAAAGACCCCACCCCATGTGCTAGTGATACAGGGACACAACGACAAGCAGGTGCCAGAAAACATACAACGGCCACTGCTCACGTCACTGGGAGTCGATCTAGCGGGAAATGATATTGGCGATGGCCCTGAGGACAGTGTTTTCACCTATATGCAAATGGGAGGAGCAGTACAGTACGCCTATCCCATTGGAAACAATAAGCTCGTGGGCGATTATGGATCCAGAACCGCAGTCACGGTGCGCTATGAGCAAGACACTGCCACCGATCTAGATGGCCATTATGTCGCTTTTCAGCTTGATGCCCCCAAGCACCAATACGGCTGCTTTTTAGCAAACCTCAGTTCAGGCAAAGTACCTATCGTCCCCGAAGGCGCTGCTTGGAATGGCGACTGTTTCTAGCCCTCAATCAAGTTTACAAATACTCACCTAAAACCATCAGAGCAA
>JAKSAW010000409.1 GCA_022361455.1 Pseudomonadales bacterium
CGCGCGGATGGTACCGCGCTCGCGAACCTCGTCTGCGGTGAGACGTGCGTCGCGAATCTCCTCGATGGTGAGCTTTGCACGGAAGACGGTGGTGCGTCCTTCTTGGTTGAACTTCTCGTGTGTGATCGACAGTCGCGTGATCACGAAAGTCATCGTCACAACCTGAGGCCACACGAAGAGGACACGCGTCGGCCCACCTCGACGGATGGTGTTGGCGTTGTCGGGTGGATAGCAGAGCGAGAGGAGGAAGCGACGACCGTTGTGAATGCGCTCGATCTCTTCACGCGAGGTTGCACGAAAGAAGAACTCGAGATCCGGAATGACGTGGTTGCTCGTGCCTCGATATTGCAACGGTTGATGCGAGAGACCGAGCACGTTTTGCCTGACGTATTCGACAGTGATGTCTTCCTGAAACTGCTCGGGTGTGAACGGCATCTCGACCGACTCGCCCGTTCGCAACGACGCGAATGTGATGCGAGGCGGCCTGGCCTCAAGCGATCCTTGGTGACTCACGCGCCAGTCTCCGAAGGCGCGGAGCCGAATCCTCGAGCCATGTCTTCACGTGAGGCTTCCTCGCCCGCCTTCGCCACCTCAGCGCCGTCGATGATGACTTTGACCTCAGGCCTCAGTGCTCGGCGCTCGCCCTCTCTGCGGCGCTCCAGTGCTTCTTCGACGCCTCGGACGAGTTCCTGGTCGGCTTGTTCGCGAATACGTGCCTCGGTCTGAATCTCCTGCTCACGAGCCGAGAGACGCGACAGCGCATTGGATCGACGCGCACTGCGCACCTGCCCGGAGACCTGACGTTGGCGGAACGTGTCTTCGGCTCGAGCTCCCTGGTCGACGATCATCTGAATCTCGGGAGTACGCAGCGTCTCGGGAATGAGCGATGCTGCGTCGCCGATCGCGATCATGATCAGGTCGAGCGCGTTCTTGATGCCGTCGACGATGTTCATCCACGCGGAAACGACACGGATCGCGAGACGTGAGAAGAAGATGTCGATCTTCTGGATCTGAAAGTTGACGGTGCGCGCGAAGTTCACGATGAACGTGACGAAGTTGACGAGCGTGGTGATGCCGTCGGCAACGAAGGCGACCATCGCACCGAACGCGTTACCAAAGCCTTCAGCCATGCCACCAGAGCCCTCGGTTGCACGTCGGAAGTTGGCAGCGCTGTCTCCCTCGAAGCGTGCCATCGCGAGCGTGAGTCGGGTGAAAGCTGCGCTCATCTCATCGAAGACTGGACCGAAAAACTCAAGTGCTCCTTTGAAGCCTCGAGTGAAGTCCGCGAGATTGGTCACCACGAAGGTAGTGCCATCAACGATGCGCTCGAACATGCGGGCAAGCATGTTGCCGACTCGAGCACCGGTACGACCGGCAGAAGACAAGGGATCGAGTGAGTCCGCTGCACCGTCGCTGAGAAAGCCGAAGGCTTGGCCCAGGTTTTCGAACGCGGCTTGTAGACGCTCGAACGCTGGTGCCATCCGCTTCATCGCGGAACTGAATGCTGTACCGACGCC
>JAKSAW010000401.1 GCA_022361455.1 Pseudomonadales bacterium
CAACAGCTTGGCCTTCCTCCCCCTGATGAGGAGGAAGACGAGCGACAACCTCTTGAACCAGGGGCACCCCAACCGACTGAGGATGAGCCCAGTCACCCACCTTATGCTGAGGTGACGGCAGCTGTCCGCAGAGAACAGCGCAGATACCGAGCAGGTTCCCTAAACAATGTAGTCTCCTCATTCCGATGATTCCATGTTTTCATGTGCTCCTGATTCACTGTAAATGTACCGTATTGTAAACCATGCATGCATGTACCAGTATAATGCAGACCCTAGGTCGCATAAAGCCCCTAAAAATAGCGGCCTAGAAATAACTGTGTAAAACGGATGCTACACCTTGCGGTCAAATTATGTTTGAACTTCCAACCCTTCACGAAGTGTTTAAAGTGCAAGAGAGGGAAAAAGATGACGTGATATGACCGCAACGACAGGGCGTTTCCGGGCGCTCACGCGCCATGGACGCTGTGTCCTAGCCTGCGCTCCCGCGCGGACTGCGGGCCCTCTAGAAGCTTCCCTGAGCGGGAAGTATAAAAGGCAACAACGCATGATCTGCGTAGAACATTACAACATCACACTACCAGAGTTATACATTTTACTATCGTTTCGTTGAAGCCAATAAAACAAGTGTGGCATCCAAGTATGCTTTTTATTTAGTTGCCAGACTCCAGGTCGGCACTGTATCGAGTGACCCAAAAACATCGCCTACGCCTAAGCCATCGGCAACCCCGCTCGGCCGGCTTTGACGTCACGTTTCTGGTGTCAGTTCGTCGGGATACAGTGTTGACCACCTAAGAAGAGACAGTGGTGTGTGAGGTACATTTGCAGTGAATCCAACACTGGTGTGCAAAGACTCGCAGTCAACCCACAACTGGACCTAGTGATGAATCCATTCTACACTGTCGCCCAGCTGGCTCAACAACAGCAAAACAACCGAGCCTACCAGCCGCAACGACCACAACTACGCAAGCACGACCGCGTGGAGCAAGAGCGCCGACGTGAACGCCATCACGGCGGAGGCAAGCGTCGTGCACGCTGAGCAACGCTGATCGACAGGGAAGAACACTAACCGTGTGAACGGGTAGGATTTATCACTATGAAAAGAGCTAGAC
>JAKSAW010000548.1 GCA_022361455.1 Pseudomonadales bacterium
GTGGTGGTCGATATGCATGCCGCCCACGAACGAATCACTTATGAGCGCATGAAGGATAGTTGGGCACAGGATCGTTTGGTCTCCCAACCTTTGTTGGTTCCTGCCAGTATGGCAGTTAGTCAGAAAGAGGCGGAGCTGGCCGAAGATAATGCTGAGGTGTTCCACCGGTTGGGCTTTAGCTTACAACGAATGGGGCCAGAAACTTTGTTAATTCGCGAGCTTCCCGTATTGCTGCAAAACGCCAATGCTGAGCAGTTACTGCGAGATGTTTTGTCTGATCTTTGTTCTCATGGTGTCTCCAAACGCATCGAGGACAGTATCGATGAGCTTTTAGCTACTATGGCGTGCCATGGAGCTGTGCGTGCTAATCGCAAACTCACGGTACCGGAGATGAACGGACTGTTAAGGGATATGGAGCGCACTGAGCGTAGCGGTCAATGTAATCATGGTCGCCCTACATGGTCGCAAATGACGATGAAAGATCTAGATCGATTGTTCTTGCGTGGCAGATAGGATATTGGTCGAGCTGTGAATCATACAAAACCACCTGCGGTGTTTTTGATGGGGCCAACAGCCTCTGGAAAAACCGCCCTTGCTATTGAGCTCATCAAGCAGGCACCTTTTGAGATTATTAGCGTCGATTCGGCGTTGATTTACCGTGATATGGATATTGGCAGTGCCAAGCCGGATGCGGAGACGTTAAAGGCAGCACCTCACCGTTTGATCGACTTCTTGGATCCCGCTGAAACTTATTCTGCCGGCGACTTTCGTGAGGATGCTTTGCGAGAGATGGCTGATATTACTGCATCGGGAAAGATCCCGCTGCTAGTCGGTGGCACCATGATGTATTTCAAAATACTCAAAGAGGGCATGGCGGAACTACCGGCAGCGGATGCGGAGATTAGAGCTCAAATCGAAACCGAGGCAGAAGCGGAAGGTTGGCCAGCAGTTCACGCCAAATTGGCCGTGGTGGACCCGGAAACCGCACAGAGGCTGCATCCCACTGATCCACAGCGGGTGCAGCGCGCGCTAGAGGTTTATAGAATATCTGGCAAACCTCTGAGTCAATGGCATAAGGAGCAGCAGGCTCAAGAATTGCCCTATCGCCTATGCGAATTCGCCATCTGTCCCAAAGATCGCAAGATACTTCATGAGCGGATTGCACTGCGATTTCACCAAATGATTGAGCAGGGTTTCAAGGCCGAAGTCGAAGCTTTGTTCAATCGAGGTGATCTTGACCCCAAGCTGCCATCGATGAGAGCTGTTGGCTACCGCCAAATGTGGGATTGCTTAGATGGCAAATTAAGCTACGATGAAATGATAGAGCGAGGAATTATTGCCACCCGCCAATTGGCGAAGCGGCAGATCACCTGGCTTAGGGGGTGGCAGGACCTTCATTGGCTTGATAGTGAAGATCCAAAAATATTGGAAAAAGCCTTGAAAATTTTGGCAGCCGACCTCATCCTCTAAATGCCGATGAAATCTTCGTCTCATGCTTTGATTTTGTTTATTTTTTGCGCTATTTCGCCCCGTTTAGTTGGGCAATACTTTTTAAGGAGACAATTATGTCTAAAGGGCATAGCTTACAAGACCCTTTCTTGAACGCTTTACGTAAAGAGCGTATTCCAGTGTCAATTTTTCTTGTTAATGGCATCAAGTTGCAGGGCCAAATCGAATCTTTCGATCAATACGTCGTTCTACTCCGTAACACTGTTAGTCAAATGGTATACAAGCACGCCATTTCTACGGTAGTGCCTGCTCGTAACCCTCGTGGTCAGGAGCGTGCTGGTGGTGGTGACGAGGGATCTGATTCCCATTAATCACCCGGTGGATTCAGCACCAACTGTGAGACCTAGGGTAATTGCACCTAGAAAGGCCCAGCTCGAATTAAATAAAGTTAATCCGGTGGTTGTAAACCGCTGAATGGAATCTTTATTTGATCGGCCCCAGAGTGGCGAGCGGGCCTTACTCGTACATATCGATTTTTACCAAAGCGCCGAGCCCGAAGATCTCTCGGAGTTTGAGATGCTTGTGGATTCTGCTGGAGCCGACGTCTGCGGTATAGTCCGTGGCAGTCGCAATCAGCCTGATCCTAAGTACTTTGTTGGTTCTGGAAAAGCGGATGAGATCGCCAATCTTATTAAAGAAGCCGACACCCAGCTGGCAATTTTCAATCACACCTTATCTCCCTCCCAAGAACGTAACCTTGAGAAGAAACTTCAGTGTCGAGTATTAGATCGAACGGGTCTGATTCTGGATATCTTTGCTCAACGGGCGCGAACCTTTGAAGGTAAATTGCAGGTCGAGTTGGCTCAACTTGAGCATTTGTCGACACGCTTGGTTCGTGGTTGGACTCACTTGGAGCGGCAAAAGGGTGGTATTGGTTTACGTGGGCCAGGTGAAACTCAGCTAGAAACCGATCGTCGTTTACTGCGTGGTCGTATCAAGTCTATTCAGAAGCGGTTAGAAAAAGTCCGTAAGCAGCGAGATCAGGGGCGTCGCTCTCGCAAAAAAGCAGAGGTGCCTACGGTTTCATTGGTTGGCTATACCAATGCGGGCAAGTCCACATTATTTAATGCCCTTACCCAAGCCGAGGTTTATGCCGAAGATCAATTGTTCGCCACATTGGATCCCACTTTGCGAAGTATTGAAGTTGATGATGTTGGCAATGTTATTTTGGCCGATACCGTGGGCTTTATTCGTCATCTTCCCCACAAGTTAGTTGAGGCTTTTAGAGCTACTTTAGAAGAAAGTCGTGAAGCGGACTTGTTATTACACGTTGTGGACGCATGTAGTGAAGAAAGGGATGACAATATTTTTCACGTGAACGAGGTGTTGAAAGAGATTGGCGCTGATCAAATTCCCACTTTGATGGTCTATAACAAGATAGACCTGATGGGTGATTTTCCCGCTAAGATTGTGCGGGATGATGAAGGCATACCCCAGTCGGTGTGGCTGTCAGCGAGGACAGGCGAGGGGATTGAACTATTATTTGAAGCGTTACGGGGCAGGCTGGGTAAAGATGTTGTTAGCCAGCAAGTGAAAGTGGCGCCTCATATGGGGCAATTGCGAGCGTTGCTTTACCAGAGTAAGGCGGTTCAAGCTGAAGAAGTAGATGATCAAGGCTGTACTCTGATGACGATTCGCTTACCGAAGAAAGATTATTATCAGATTCTCAAGAAACTAAATATCAATGAGGATGTACTAGCAGTATAGGGACAATAAAAACGATAAATCGCCGTTAAAACTTGTACATAGCTAGCGGCTTTGCTTTTAAAAATGTTAACTTTAGCAACCTGTTGCGAGCCGTAATTTTAGAACCCCTATAGATTCTAAGGTTTGGTTGAAAATGCAGCAGCGAGGAAAACGAATCAACGGAGTACATTATGGCCTGGAATGAACCTGGCGGTGGTAGAAACAACAATCAAGACCCATGGGGCGGAAGAAATGATCAAGGCCCACCGGATCTTGATGAAGTCGTCAAGAAACTACAAGAACGCTTCGGCGGAATTTTTGGTGGCGGCAAAGGTGGTGGTAGTGGCCAGGGAAGTAATGCCATATTAGTGATCGCATTAGTGCTCGCTTTATTTGTGTGGGCGCTTTCGGGTTTTTATCGTGTTGAACAAGCGCAACAAGCAGTGGTTTTGCGTTTTGGTGAATTTCACGAGATAAAAACCGCGGGTTTGCGCTGGAATCCTGCGATTATGGACACGGTTTTTAAAGTGGATGTGACCAAAGTTCACTCGGTACCAATGAGAGCAACCATGCTCACGGAAGATCAAAATATCGTCGATGTGGACCTAAACGTTCAGTACCGAATTAATGATCCAAAGCTTTATTTCTTGCATGTGAACAATCCTGAGTTGGCTTTATCTCACAGTATCGAAAGTGCGCTGCGCCATGTTGTCGGTGGCAACATTATGGACAAGGTAATCACCGAGGGTCGTGAGGCAATTGCTATTGAAGTAGAAGCAAGGCTGCAAGATTACTTGGAGCGCTACCAATCAGGTCTAGTCGTTGCCAAGGTGAACATCGAAGATGCTCACCCACCCAAAGAAGTGAAAGCAGCCTTCGATGACGTAATCAAAGCGAAAGAAGACGAAGTTAGGCTGCAAAACGAAGCCCAAGCGTATGCCAACGGTATCATTCCGGAAGCTCGTGGTAAGGCAAAACGTATGTTGCAAGAAGCTGATGCTTATAAAGCAGAAATCGTGGAGCGCGCTAAAGGTGAGGCGAAACGTTTTGAACAGCTACTCACTGAATACAAGAAAGCACCACAAGTAACCCGTCAGCGTCTTTATTTAGAAACCATGGAATCAGTCTATGGCAACACCACTAAGGTGATGGTCGATGTGGAAGGTGGCAACAATATGATGTACTTGCCATTGGACCGCTTGGTGAATAATGCTCAGTCGGTACAAATTCCAGAAACTATTAGCGTCCCGCAAATTAAAAGTGAGTCTCCGAAACAGGATGCTCCGCTAAGAGGCGTGGATCGTTTACGTCAGATGCGTGATAGCCGTCGTTGGGAGGGTAGATAAATGAGCAGTGGAAGTTTGAAATCTCTACTCGTATTGGCCGTTGTAGCGCTGGTTGCCTCCAGTTTCTTTTACACTGTTAAAGAATACGAGCGCGGTGTTTTGCTTAAGTTTGGTGAAATTATAGAAGCTGACTTAAAGCCAGGTCTTGCATGGAAAATTCCAGTCGTGCATGAGCCTCGCTTGTTTGATGGTCGTGTTTTGAGTTTGGATTTGCGCCCAGCAGAATATCTGACCCAAGAGAAGAAACGCTTAATAGTAGATTCTTTTATCATGTGGCGTATCGACAATATCGAAAAGTACTTCACTGCGACAGGCGGTGGCTTGGAATCTCAAGCGCAACGTTTGTTAGCGCCGCGGGTTAACGAAGGTCTACGTAACAAGTTTGGTGAGCGTACTGTTTACGAAGTGGTTTCCGGTGAGCGTGAAGAGTTAATGGTTGAGCTTACTGAAGAAGTAAACAATAAAACCCGCGAAGAGTTTGGTATCGAAGTGGTTGATATTCGTGTGAAACGAATTGAGCTGCCGCCGACTGTTAGTGGTTCTGTTTACGATCGGATGAGAGCTGAGCGTGAACGAGAAGCTCGTGAGCATCGCTCCAAAGGTAAAGAGCTTGCGGAAGGTATTCGTGCTACAGCTGATCGTGAGCGCATCGAAATTCTGGCAGCTGCCTATAAGGAAGCAGAGCAAACCCGCGGTGCCGGAGATGCTGAATCTGCAGCTATTTATGCTAATGCCTACAACGCTGACGCAGAGTTCTATGAATTCTTCCGTAAGTTGCAGGCTTATCGAGAAGTGTTTAGCGACAAGCAAGACATTCTCGTCGTTAAACCCGAAGGTGATTTCTTCAACAAACTTAAGGTTGAGAATTAAGATCACTTCGGTGTAACTGGCTATACAAAAGCGCTTCAAGACTGATCTTGGAGCGCTTTTTTTATCTCTATTGTCCCCCTAAGAAGGCTCTCTCCCCTGAGCCTACAATCTTTCGCCGGCTCGTCTTTAAACGTCAAACATTAACTTTTTGTCATGTTCCGTCCAGCTTTGGTTAATGGCGCAGGCCATAAGGTGGTTATGACCGTGGGGAATTATTTCTCAGAAACCGTCGGGAAAATCCCTGCCTAATTGATTGTCATGGCCGTCTTGGAGAGTGTTTGAGTTCCAGCTTCCATGATTTGAAGTTTGGAGACCGGAAATGAAAAACAATAAAACGCTCAGCTACAAACTGTTAAGCATCATCATTCTGCCACTTATAGTTACCGCTTGTGGCATTCCCGAAGATCCTGAGCCTGGAGGAGACTCTGGTTCTGGTCATCAACATGATTGCATGATGACCCCCGAATTTGTTGACCTAAGTTTAATGACCCATACAGCCGCGCAGTCCGGTGATTGGTCCAATTTGGACACCTGGGGAGGTTCGTTACCCGGCAATGGTGCAGTGGTTCATATTCCCGAGGGAATGGAAGTGACGATTCGGGGTGTGCAGTCCGCGCGTTTGGAAACAGTAAGAATAGACGGTGCTCTCAAGTTCTCGACGGATACCAATACGGAACTGCAGGTGGATACGCTTTTCAGTGCCTGCTCAGGTTTGTTGGAAATGGGAACAGAATCTCAACCAATACAAGAGAATGTTAAAGCGCGTGTCGTTTTCATTGACGATGGAGCCGTTGCTGATACTAAACGAATGAGTCGTGGCGCAGTTTTGATGGGACAAACGATCGTACAAGGGGCAACGAAAACCCACCGCGCTATTTTGTCGCCGCATGCACAGGCAGGGGATGCTGTTATAAGCTTGTCCTTACCGCCGATGGGATGGCAGATAGGTGATCAACTGGTGATTACTGGGACTCAATTTAACAATCCAGAAAGCGATGAGATTAGAACGATTACCGACGTACAGGGCAATCAGATCACCTTACATAGTCCGCTGGCATTGGATCATAACGCACCCAAGCAAGACCTGAATGTGTATGTCGCCAACGTGACACGCAATGTCGAATTCATCTCTGAAAATTTATCGATTCAACACCGTGGTCATATCATGTTTATGAGTCATGATGTGAATGTTCAAAATGCCAGGTTTACAGAATTGGGCCGCACTGATAAAACCCGCGCCTTAGATGATTTTCAATTTGAGTTTCATGATGGTGGAGTAGGGGATGATGCGCCTGCCACTGCAGATGTGGTGGATTTGGGTGGCGCAAATATACGTGGTCGCTACGCTATTCATTTTCATCGCAATGGCACAGATTCAAGTACTGCACCTGCCTTGGTGAAAGGTTCAGTGGTTTTTAATGGGCCTGGTTGGGGCTTTGTAAATCATTCATCCAACGTCGACTTCATCGATAACGTTTCTTACGGTCTGCAGGGAGCAGGGTTCTACACTGAGGCTGGTGATGAAATAGGTAGCATGCAAGGTAACATTGCGATACGCAGTGTGAATAGTTCTTTTACTATTGATCACCTTGGTGCCATAGATCCAGATCTGCGAGCAGAATTTATGGATTATGGTAATGATGGTGATGGCTTTTGGCTCACCGGAAATCGAGTGAGCATGATTAATAATGTTGCGGCAGGCGCATCCGCTCACGGTATTATTTATTGGACCGATGGCATCATGGAGCCAGAGGGTAGTGCTGCGACCCGCGTTAGTATCCCCGTGAGTAGTCTTGCCAATGGCCATTTGATTCCAAACCGTGAGTCAGTTCCAGTATGGTGGGCGCCTTTTGCCGAAAGCCGTGGTAATGAGTCCTATGGTGCAACGGTTGGCTTTCGTATTCGTTATGTGCATGCAAAAAACTATCTTGGTAGAGAGGAGCAGAGTGATTTCCATCGTTCACCGCCTCAAGCCTATATCGATACATTGACTCCAACGATTAATGATCTCACCGTCTGGGGCAGTAGGGATGGTGTGCTGCTTAATTATAATGAGCGCATGAATGTGATTGGTGCCAGAGTTGTTGGGCCTGGAAAAGAGCTCAGTGAATTTCAGTTTAATGAAGGAACAGCAAAAAGTGGGGTTGGCTTTGATATTGGCAATGAATCGACCCACGGTCCAGGGCGGATGGAGAGCTTGTCGGTGGAAGGGTTCGGCATGGGGTTTGTGACGCCTGTGAATGGGATCTGGGATATTCGTAACCTAACACTTCGTGAGAACGATACCGATATATTGATCCAGCCAGTGGAAACTGAACCCACACAGGTTCGCATACAAAATTCGAGTTATGACTCATTTCAAGTTTATGAGGAAGACGATAGCGGCTTGCCAGATCACATCTTGATAACGAATGCAGCTCGAAGGCCTGCTGCTCGTTAAGCGGTGGTACCGCGCGAGCGCGAAAACATGTTAAAATGCCGCAAACCGGGCTCCCGCCCGGTTTTTTTGTGTTCGTTGGGGCCGTAACAGGCTGATTTTATTGAATATCTATCGTTGATAAGGCGTTAACCATGTCAACAGCCGATCGTTGGCTATTGCCTGAGGGTATTGAGGAGCTGCTTCCTGCTCAGGCCGCAAAACTAGAGTCACTGCGTCGTGACTTGTTGGATCTTTATTCATGTTGGGGGTATGAGCAGGTCATTCCTCCATTGGTGGAATATTTAGAATCGTTACTGACGGGTGTTGGTAATGATCTTTCACTCCAAACCTTTAAACTCACCGATCAAATGACTGGCCGGACTATGGGGATTCGCGCTGATATGACACCGCAGGTGTCCCGTATCGATGCTCACACCCTCAATCTCGAAGGTCCTGTGCGTTTGTGTTATTCCGGTGATGTGCTTCATACCAAACCGGAATCCATCATGGATTCTCGCAGCCTAGTTCAGGTGGGTGTGGAGCTGTTTGGTCATAGTGGTATTGATGCGGATATCGAAGTGATTTCGCTAATGCTGCACACGCTAGCGAAAGCGAATATTGAAACTTTGCATGTGGATTTGGGGCATGTGGCGATTTATCGTGAGTTGGCAGTGGCGGCTGGTTTAGATAATGCTCAAGAACTGCAGTTGTATGATATCTACCGTCGTAAAGCAGTGCCGGAGCTCGAGGCATTTGTTGAGGCAAATGTTAGTGATGAGCAAATCAAACAAAGCTTCTTGGCATTGACCACTCTTGCGGGAGACCGCAGCGTGCTGACCAAAGCCAAAGAAGTATTAGCAGCATATCCTGAATCAACTGCCGCGTTGAATGATTTGGTGGTTATTGCTGACCATGTGGAGCAATGTTTTCCGCAGGTGACTTTATATTTTGATCTGGGCGAATTACGCGGTTACCACTATCACACCGGCCCTGTTTTTAGCGCCTATGTTCCTGGTAAAGGCCAAGCCATTGCAAATGGTGGTCGTTACGATCAAGTGGGTGAGGTATTTGGTCGAGCACGACCGGCAACCGGGTTCAGTACCGATTTAATTCAGTTAATAAAAACGCTTCCGGCTCTCGAGCCAACACGCTTGGTGTTTGCTCCTGTGGCACAGGATTTCGATTCCGCAGTTAAAGCTTCTTTAAAGCAAGCGATAGCGGAGCTGCGAGCTCAGGGTGTTCGAGTGATCGAAGCGCTTCCCGGTCAAACTCAAACGGCTTCTGATATGGGAGCCACCGAACAACTGGTGTTGAACAACAGCGGTTGGCAAACAGAATCTCTATAAACACTGCTTTAGCGAAGTGAGAAAGAAATGGGCAAAAGCGTTGTAATTTTAGGAACCCAATGGGGTGACGAAGGTAAAGGTAAGATCGTTGATTTGCTAACGGATCGCGTTGCTTGTGTGGCGCGTTTTCAAGGTGGTCATAATGCAGGTCATACCTTAGTGATCGATGGCGTTAAAACTGCGCTGCATCTAATTCCATCGGGAATTTTACGTGAAAATGTAAAATGTTTGATTGGCAATGGTGTGGTGATTTCCCCTGAAGCTATCATCAAAGAAATCGAAATGTTGGAAGCGCGTGAAGTCCCAGTTCGCGAGCGTTTACGATTAAGTCCTGCTTGCCCATTAATCCTTCCTTATCACGTTGCTTTAGATCAGGCGCGCGAAGTGGCCCGTGGCAACGCCAAGATTGGTACCACTGGTCGGGGTATTGGTCCTGCTTATGAAGATAAAGTGGCACGTCGTGGTTTGCGCTTGGGTGATATCTTCCATCGTGAGCGTTTCGCTTCTAAGTTGGGAGAAGTGTTGGATTACCATAACTTTGCCCTTAAGCATTACTACAAAACTGACACGCTCGATTTTCAGCAATTGCTTGATGAAACCCTTGAGATGGGTGAGCAGTTGAAGCCGATGGTGGCGGACGTTACCGATATTCTTCACCAGCATCGTGAAGCGGGTGACAATATTTTATTCGAAGGTGCTCAAGGTACGTTGTTGGATATCGATCACGGTACCTATCCTTTTGTAACCTCCTCTAATACCAGTGCTGGTGGCACAGCTACCGGCAGTGGCTTTGGTCCTCTCTATCTCGATTATGTGATGGGCATTACCAAAGCTTACACCACACGTGTTGGTTCTGGTCCGTTCCCTACTGAATTGTTCGATAATGTTGGTGAGCATTTAGCGGAAAAAGGTCATGAGTTTGGCACAACAACAGGTCGTGCTCGTCGTTGCGGTTGGTTCGA
>JAKSAW010000484.1 GCA_022361455.1 Pseudomonadales bacterium
AGGGCATCGTTCTTGTTCCAACCGGTAGCAAAAGCGTTGGATACTTCAGAAGGAAAAATACCGACTTCAGGCGTTTTTATACCTGCTTTTTCAGATAACTCAGCAACAGTATCTAATAACCATTTTTCATCCTGGTTACGAGGCGATTCTATAATCACTGTGCGGGTAGATTTTTTCGCCATCCACTTAGAAAGGAATAGTGAAATAAACGAGCCGGTGAAACCGAACACTGCGCAGAACAGTAGAAGACTTGTTAAGTTCAAGCCCCCGCCGGGTTGATGGGCACCTGAAAAGCCTAGTAGGCTGAGCACAATGCTAGCGACGACAATGACTGCTAAGTTAGTTGCTAAGAACAACATTACGCGGAGCATGGTTTATATTACCTCTTGTACATATAACCAGATAAAAAGATTTGTTTAACCTATTTGGGGACGCTGTTAGCTTTTTCAAGGCATCTAGAAATCAGGTGTCCTGAAATAACCTCAGCGGCCACAGTATTTGACCGCTAAAGTTTATTCAGGTTTCGTAACAGTTTAACGATAAGTCGTATCTGGCTGACAAGATTTGTCTAATTCAACTCGTTGTTTAGTCATTGTTTATTCGTAAACAATCTCGCCTTGCAAAACTGTCATAGTGACTTTTGCATCGAGAATTTGTTTTGCTGATAATTGAGTAATGTCTTGATTTAGTACCACAAAGTCTGCGGACTTTCCTATTTCAATAGAACCGGTAATTGATGCCAACCCTAGAGCTTTTGCGGGATTAATTGTGTAGGCATCAATGGCTTGTTCGATGGTAAAAGAACCTTCTTCTACGGTGTAGGAAATCGCTAATAAAGGCGACATGGGTTGTACGGTCCAATCACTGCTTAGTACTACGTTTGCGCCGCTGTCTTGTAATTCTTTGAGAGGGCGATACAATATTTCAGCCGCTCGCTGCTTGCCGATTAAAGGTTCGAAGTCTCGCTGACGAATAGCGTGGCTGCTCTGTGCTTCGGCCACTTGAATATCAGCATCAACATTTAATTCTGCAAATCTTGCTACATCATCGCCATCGACCATGGCTAGGTGAGTCATGTTATAGGTTCGGACGGATCCTTCATCTCGTACTTTTTCTATAGCGTTTAATGTTTCTCTTACGCCTTGATCACCAAGGGCGTGTATATGAGCGCCATATCCCAAGGTGTTAAGTTCAGTGAGCCAGGTTTCCATTTGATGCTGTGGGATATAGTTAATGCCATAAGGGGATTCGGGAAACCAAGTTAATTTATAAGGCAGTATCACTCTAGCCGTGCCATTTTCAGGAACACCATCGCTGTACATTTTTACCTGATTAACGAGAAGTAATTTTTCCAGATCATTTTGATAAGCATTTTCAAGAAATTGCAATTGTTCATTTATAGCAACTGTTGGGTATATCCATGGGCGTAATGAAATTCTTGCCGTTAAATCGTTATTGCTCTCCACTTCTTTCCAGGCATCGTACATGCCTCGGCGCCAATAGGTTCTACCATCTCCCACAGTGGTAATACCATTTTTCTTGGCTTCATCTAAGCCGTATAGAATACCTTCGTAAAACACATCAAATTTGTTATCTACTGCATTCACCGCAATTTCCATGACGATATCGCCAGCGTTATCAACTAGTACGCCATTTAATTCGCCTTGTTCATCTTTCATGATTTTTCCGCCTTGAGGGTGTGGCGTATTCTTAGTAAAGCCAGCTTCCGCTAAGGCCAAGCTGTTAACAAACATAGAGTGGGAAGTCTGCTCCATAATAATCACGGGATTATCGGGGAATATTTCATCAAGAGTAGTGAGGGGGTGATTCATAATTTCATTTTCACCGAGTACTACTTCCAAGTGCATACCATATCCGATAATCCATTTGCCTTTTGCCACATCGCGAGCACATTTTGCTAATTGGCTGGCTTGTTGTTCAATGGTGAGATGATCCTTGGGTAGGCAGGTTACTTCGCCGCCTTCGCCAAGGTGGGAGTGGTTGTCTATGAATCCGGGTAATAAAAGTTTGCCCTTGAGATCAATGACTTTGGTTTGTTCGTCTTGATACTGCAGCGCATCGGCATTGCTACCGATAAACTGAATTTTGCCATTGGATACAGTCACAGCCTCTGCCATGTTATCGGCGTAGACAAGTCCATTGCGAAAGATGATATCCGCTGCGCCTGAATTGGGATCTTGCTCGGTGGCTGCGCAAGCGGTTAATGAGCAAATGGCCGCGGCGGCAATGGCTTTTTTCATGATTTGGCTCCTGTATAAATGCCTGTTATCGAATTGATAACCAATATATCGAAGCCAAGGTAACGATTAGGTAACTGCTCTTAAGTTGCTGTTATGTATTGAAAATAATCGTTCTAAATATTCGAATGATAGCTGCAGTTTTATCTAATTTTCTTGTGACACTAATAGCCCTATCTTATTGGTCAAGCGTTTTTGATAGTCACCTCTCTGTAAGCTATTTGAGTTTGTTTACAGAGCAACTTAACCGAAAGGAGGATGATATGGACTATTTCAGACCTGGCCGTGAACGCGGTGTTGAGAACTTTGGCTGGTTAAACAGTTACCATAGTTTTTCTTTTGGTCATTACTATGATCCTAAGCACATGGGATTGTCTGTGTTGCGGGTGATCAATGATGACCGCGTGCTCGGTGGTGCGGGATTTGATACCCATGGTCATCGTGATATGGAGATTATTTCCTATATTATGGAGGGCAGTATCGAGCATCAGGATAGTATGGGTAATCGTTTTGTAGTCCCCGCGGGCGAAGTACAACGCATGAGCGCTGGAACTGGTATTACGCATTCAGAGTACAATGCGTCGAAAACTGATCCGCTGCGGTTCTTACAAATCTGGATTCGCCCCAACCAGCAAGGCATTACGCCAAGCTACGAACAAGCGGCGATTGAGCAGACCGAGCAGCTAACTCCTTTGGTAACGCCAGATGGTGAAAACGGTTCCCTAAGTATGCATCAGGATGCTTATCTTTATCGATTGAGGTTGGCTCCAAATGAAACCTTTGAACTCACTGTTGGCGATCGCGTAGGTTACTTGCATATTATTGATGGCGAGACAGTAGCAGATGATGTTGCTATGGAAGCTGGTGATGGCGGAGCAATTATCGAAACCTCGACCATGGCTGTACATGCGGGCCAAGAAGGGCTGGAAGCTTTGTGGTTTGACCTACCTAAGGAATCCTAGTGATTCCTTTGATGGCCAAAGCCCAAGGCCATCTATAAGATACCCTCGTGTTTTTGATGAACTAACTATAAGGAAATAGGCAGTGCCAATTGATTCGCCGTTGTTTTGGTCGCTCGCGATTGTGGGTGTGATTTTTACGGGAATTTCTAAATCAGGCTTCGCTGGTGGGGCAGGGGTGGTGGCAGTACCGTTACTCGCCTTCGTGATCAGCGTTCCCCAAGCAGCGGCGTTGATGCTGCCATTGTTATTGGTGATGGATGTACGAACGATTCAATATTATCGCGACCATATTCACTGGGATTCCTTAAAACAATTGCTGCCCGCTGCAGTGGTGGGTATAGCAGCAGGTGGCATGCTATTGGGTATATTGCCTGATCATTGGTTAGAGTTGATGCTAGGACTATTGAGCGTGCTGTTTGCCTCCTGGGCTCGGTTAACCCCAATTTTAGGTAAGCTAAAAAATGCGGGTGTTTTGTGGGGCGGCCTATCTGGAATAACAAGCACGGTGATTCATTCAGGTGGCCCGCCGATGAATATTTATTTAATTAGTCGACAGCTCCCCAAGCTGGAATGGATTGCCACCGCTGGCATGATGTTCGGTTTAATGAATTTAATAAAGATAATCCCTTACGTGTGGGTAGGCGAGTGGACAGTAGAGATGTTGCTGGTGGCTTTGGCTTTAGTGCCAGCTGCATTGTTAGGTATTAAACTCGGCTATTGGTTACAGAGCTTTTTCAATCAGCAGCGTTTTGAGCAATGGTGTAGGGGTTTTCTATTTGTGTCAGGTGTTTTGCTACTGGCGAAATCGTTTGCAGGGCTTTGAGAGAATAAGGGACGCAGGATGTCACGCCCCATATTCGAGACAACGTTATCGAGACATAACTACTCGAGTTCCTGTTGCCATATCAATGACGATTAAACCCAGCTCGTGATCCATCAAATAAACTTGTTTACTGTCAGCATCAGTAGTGAACTTGTCTGGCGTGTCTAATACATTACTAGCATCTGGTAACGAGCTATTGGATACGAAAGATTGGGCTTTTGTCTCTATATCTAATGCCATTAACGCATCAATCCCTGGTACAGCTATTAACAATCGATTATTGACGCTGTCTAGCTGAATGCCAGCGGGCCGTTCGTAAATGGTAGGCGTTGAGAATTCCCAAAACAGTGTTCTTTCACCGTTGGTTAGATTGACTTCAACAACAGAGTCATTTGTTTCATCGGTAACGAACGCCCTGTTATTTCCAGCATCAACCGCGATACCTGAAATGATATTTCCAAAAGGTGAATTAGCATTGGGTGTGCTGTTATTAGATAATATCGATCGTGCACCGGTAGTTAAATCTACGCTATAAATAGCTGGCTGATCACTGACGACTACTAAGGCGCGGTTATTGGCGGAATCCAATGCGATATCTTCTAGATTCTCAAAAGGGTTGTCCGAATTGGGGATACTGTTGTTGGAAAGAATTGTTCGCTCGCCAGTGGTTAAATTAACAGATTGCACTGACGTTCGAGAAGCGCTTCGCTCTAAAATCAAGGCGCGTTGATTAGGTTCATCCATAATGATGCTGCTAACAACCGCTAAGTACTTATCGCTGTTGGGGGCTAAGTTTGAATTATCAGAAAACGTAGTGCGTTTCCCGGTTTTTCTATCAACTGCGATTATTGAGTTTGAACCATCGTCAGCCACCAGTAGGCGATTGTTGGCTTTATCCAAGGCTACTCCACCGAAGAAGGCGCCGAATGATGTATCAAAACCCAGCAAACTATTGGATAAGAAATCGGTTTCATTAGTTGTTAAATTCATTGCAACAACAGCATCTACAACGGAATCTGGAATAAGCGCTCGGTTATTGTCGGCGTCGATGATAATATCCCGCATGTAAGTAAATACACCTGTGGTGCCTGATGCATGTAGCAATGAGTGATCACCTGTGGTTAGGTCCATGGCAATCACTGATCTTGGTGTTCTATCAATTACCAATGCGCGATCATTTGCAGCATCGATTGCTATGCCGTCCGGGTAGCTGACGCTGGTTTCTGTGGTTGACCCATTGAAACTAGAATAGGAAGTGCGCTCGCCAGAGCTTAGGCTAACAGCAACGATTTCTCGGTTATTGTGATCCACAACTAATAACCGATCGCGACCCTCATCTAAGGCAATTGATTCGATTCGTCCAAAGGGATTCGTTGAGTTTGGCGTGCTGTTGTTTGAGAACACTGTTCGAACACCGGTGGTTAAATCAACCGCCACTATCGCTGTTGAACCAATATCAGAAACCAATGCTCGATTGTTGCTAGCATCAACAACAATATCCGCTGAAGTAATTAACCGGTTATCGCCATTGGGTATTGATGCATTGCTTAACACCGTGCGACTACCTGAAGATAGATCAATTGCAATGACAGCAGAGTTTTGGTTGTCGAGTACCAGCGCTCGATTATTGGCGTTATCGATCGCAATGCTAATAGGTCGACTGAGAGGATTGATTGAATCAGGTATTCCAGGCCCTGATAAGATGTTTTGATCACCGGTTGTTAGATCGACAGCAATGACGGCGTCTATGGCATCATCCACTAATAGCATGCGATTGTTATCGCGATCCAAAGCACTATTGGCTGCGTCTACCAGGAAAGTATCTACGCGTTCAATTTCAACTGAAGCTGCAGATGAATTGATTTTTCCTTCGGTATCAGTAGTTGAAACCGTTAGTTTATTAACACCCATATCGAGTTGAACTGTTGCTTCCCACGTAGCCCAACCATCGTTACTGGTGGCGCTGATGCCATTCACGCTCAGGGCGCTGGTGTTGTCTGGATTTTCGGTGGTACCGCGGACTACAACAGATTCTCCCTCAGTGGCGGATATGATAGGCGGGTAAGTTATTTCTGCCGGTGGTTGGCAACCAGCTAAACCAATGGATGCTACTAGAATGGATGTTGCAAGTGATTTCTTGGAGCTTAAAGTTTTGTAGGCTTTTATTGTCATTCTTCTTCCCTGTTTGGTGGGCTTAAATCAAAATGGATTAACCAGGGAATGGTACTAGAGTGCCAAGGGGTATTATGAGAATTAGGTTGGGTTTAGTTTGTTAATAAGTCACAGAATTGGTTGTTGACATGGGGCTGCAACAAATGTCGCTAATAGTCTCAGCCTCCTGTTCAGTTCGCCGAAAAATAAATATCACGGTACCAACTGATCGCTTTGCCTTCACTGTTATCCGTGTCGGTCATAATGGCTATGACATCGATCATTGTGTAGCGATGATTGGATTCACCCGCGGCAAAGGCCTCGCCTAAATCTTCGTAGACATTGCGTTTGTGACATTGCCATTGGTTGATCTTGTTTTCTACGCCATCTACCGCAATCATTTTGGCATTGTTGCCTGCAAAGGCGTTATCCCAACGACTACCTTTCGCTTGGTTGCTTGACCATACATAATTGAGTGCTTTGGTTTCCCATATTTTCCAGCCGCCATCTATTACGACGTAAATCCTGGCAGTGTAATCATCACCTTTCTTTTCAGTTTCTTTTAGATTGCTCAGGCGAGATCGAGTTTTCCAGCACCAGTTTAAATAGGGTGTTTTCTTTAGGTCGATAGTCATTTCCTTGGCAAGACCAGAGGCACTAGCAATGCTATTGGCTTGTAATACTTTTTGGTTATCAAGCTCAACGATGCTGTACTTGGTTTCGCCTTTAAAGGATTTTGCTTTCCAGGCAGAGAGTGGTTCACTATCGAATTCCGATATCGGTATGATATCTGCGTGTGCGCTGGCACTAATAAACGGGGCGAGTTGCAGGGCTGCAATTAAGGGGATCAGCAGGGCAAAGCAATGATGCTTGGCCCTGCAATTTACATTAAATAGTGACAACATCAAAAGGAACGAGTGGATTAACATCCGAATCATAGTCGATACCTTCAATGCCAAAGCCAAATAGTTTCAAAAACTCTTCCTTGTATTCTTTGTAGTCGGTTAGTTCGGTAAGGTTTTCATTGGTGAGTGTTGGCCAAAGATCCTTACAATGTTGTTGAATGTCTTCGCGAAGCTCTAGGTCATCTAGTCTCAAACGATTGCTTTCGTCTACTTCCGGTGCTGCACCATCGGCTCGATATAAACGATCTCGGAACATTCGGTTGATTTGCTCAATACAACCTTCGTGTACACCTTCTTCGCGCATTTTCTTAAATACCATCGCGATATAAAGTGGCATCACAGGGATCGCAGAACTTGCTTGAGTCACCACGCTTTTTAGTACTGCAATATTCGCTGTACCGTTAATGGCTTTCATTTGTTCGTCGATTGCGTGGGCAGCGCGATCGAGATCTTTCTTAGCCTCACCTAACGCGCCGTCCCAATAAATGGGCCAGGTTAGTTCGGTACCGATGTAGCTGTAAGCAACGGTTTTACAACCCTCTGCCAATACGCCAGCCTCTGAGAGCGCTGACATCCAAAGTTCCCAATCTTGTCCGCCCATAACGGTAACAGTGGCTGCTACTTCCTCTTCAGTAGCCGGTTCAACATTGGCTTCGAATAGCTGATCTTTATTGGTGTCGACTGCGGTGGCTTTATAAGTGTCACCAATAGGCTTAAGCACAGAACGTACTAGCTCACCGGTATCCGGTAGAACACGAACTGGAGATGCTAGCGAGTACACCACCATATCTACTTGGCCTAAATCTTCTTTGATAAGCTCAATGGCCTTTTCTTTTGCCGCATGGCTAAAGGCATCGCCATTCAAGCTCTTTGAATATAACCCAGCTTCATTCGCTAATTTGTCGAACGCTGCAGAGTTATGCCAACCAGCTGTACCTGGTTTTTTCTCGGAGGCAGGCTTCTCAAAAAACACGCCAATAGTTGATGCGCCACATCCGAAGGCTGCCGTAATTCTCGAAGCAAGCCCATAACCGCTGGATGATCCGATAACCAAGACTCTCTTGGGGCCGTTGCTCACTTCACCTTTGGATTGAGTGAAGGCGATTTGTTCTTTTACGTTCTCTTCACAACCGATGGGGTGAGTGGTCGTACAAATAAATCCACGAATCTTTGGCTTTATGATCATGTTGGCCTCAATAAGCTGTAGGGGTGTGCATCAACTGGTTATGTTTTGCACAGTTCTTAATCAATAGGAGGTCAAGCTTATCCAAATTTAAAGACTGGTGAAAGGGACGTGCTCCGCATTGCATTGAAAGATTGATACATTTTATTAATGAGCCCATTCCTTGTGCAGCCAAGTTTAGGAACGGCCTCTAGCTCTGATTTGCCTTTAAGACTGAATGGTTAGTTAGGTAGAGCGTCAATGATGTCGCTGAGGACCTCATTGAGCCCGATGTAACTGTAGTTCTCCGTCACGCCGGTTCTGACTACTACTAACTCAAGAGACGGAATGACCACGACCATTTGTCCTTGGTGGCCTGCAAAATAATAGGCATCGTGTGGCACGTCGCGCCATTGGTTGCCGCGTGTGTTTAGCCAGATCTGGCCGCCGTAATAATAAGCAGCCGGTGAAGGTGTGATGACAAAATCAATCCAACTTTCCGATACTACTTGCTCGCCCTCCCACAATCCTTTCTGTAGATAGAGCTGGCCCATTCGTAACCAATCTCTCGCGGTCATAAAGCCGTAGGCGCCGCCTACGAATTGCCCGGCAGCATCAATTTCAATAAAAGCGGAATCAATCCCCACTTTATGGAATAGCGCTTGCTGATAAAAATCGTAACTAGCTTGGGCGGATCCGCCGACTGTGCTTTGTACGATATGAGCTAATAGGTTGGCATCCCCAGTGTTGTAGTTAAAATCTATACCAGGATCACCAATGAGTGGGCGGGATTTGGCATAAGCAATTTGATCACCCTCTTTGTAGAGCATTTGAGTTACATCTGAGAAGCCCGCGTAATCTTCATTGAAGTTTAAGCCTGAGGCCATATTCATGAGATTGCGTAGGGTGATCGATTGCTTATCCGTACCTTGCCATTCTTCAATGGGGGCTTCCATGTCTAACTGCAACAAGCCTTGATCATGCAGGATACCGATTAGGGTGCCGGTTAACGTTTTGGTCATAGACCATCCTAACAACGGCGTGTTTTCATTGACGTCATAGGCATATTGCTCAGCGATTAATTGGCCTTGATAGGCCACCAATAATGAGTGAGTGTTTCTTGGTTCTTCTGTTTCAACGAAGGCGGAGTCTACTGCTGCATTAAGTGCCTCTACATCTAAGCCCTGTGGTAGGGTTGGCGTGATACCTGCGCTACCCATTGGCCAAGGCAATACAGCAGGTAGTTCAGGCCCCTGGGAAGGAACAACATCATGTTGGCGAGCGTCATCTTCGCTTTCGTTCACCAGTAGGGTGCAGCCGATACCATCGCGATAAATCGCGTTAGCTCTTAAGTCTTCGTTTAAAAAGATGAAGTCGCCCACATTAACTCGCTGATTTTCTTCATCTAGGCTAATCTGCCACACCAGTGGGAAAGGCTGAACTTTGGGGGCTATAAATCGCTTGGTGATGAGCTCGGGATCAAGTTCGCTATTGAACGTATAGGAACATAAATACTTTGCGGTAAATCCTTTACCTACTGGTAGATCTTCAAGAAGGTCACAACCCGTTAGTATCAAACTACTTAGGCTAAGGGTAATGGCTAATTGAGTTTGTTTTAGTCCTTTCAAGAATCTCATTATTGGGCCCTGTTATATTTTTTATGAGGGGAGTACAGTAATACCATTCTGGTAGTCAACTAAATATGACAATTCAGCCAAGTATTAAGTCTCTGAGGTCATACCTAGAAACTCAAAATAGCGACCTAATACAGGGTAGAAACTGAGAAGGAAATTGAGAGGGCTGGTATAAGTTGTCGCTAGCTACAGTAAAGGGAGTTTGATATGGCTTTAATCGGATTATCCACTGGTACTCTGCATTACCGAGAGCAAGGTCAGGGAGTTCCGCTGATTTGTTTACACGCAAATCCAGGGGATAGCTTAGATTTCGAAGCGGTTATGGATACCTTGGCCAAAGACTTTCATGTCATGGCGATCGACTGGCCGGGTTATGGCGAGTCGCTATTTTTACAAGATTCTGATAATGCTGGTGTTGAGTTTTACACAAGTGTTTTAGACGAGTTTGTAGAGAAGTTGCGTTTGCCACCTGTAATAATAATTGGCAACTCAGTAGGTGGTTGTTGCGCTGTGCAGTATGCGTTGCGCCAGCCGCAAAAGGTGAATGGGTTAGTGCTGGTAGCGCCTGGTGGTTTTACCCCTCACAATATGGTGAGTCGATCATTTTGTACAGTGCAGGGAGGGCGCTTGTCTCTATCGCCTGCCTTGTGGGCAAAGATGTATTTAAAAGTGATGTCGCCAGTGTCCAAGGCGATGTTATTGAGAGCAAAGACCACGCAAGCACAAGCCAAGCAGCGTGCTGTGAACAGGGCAGTATGGCGGAGTTTTTTGCTTCCTGAAAATGATTTAAGGGAAAAAGCCAAGGCACTTCATGTGCCGACAACGCTAATTTACGGTGAGCACGATGTTGCAATTCGTGCTGATACTGACGGTGAAGAAGCGCACAAAGCATTGCCCCACGCAACCAAGAAAGTGCTTCCCTGTGGGCATGCTGCATTTGCAGAATTACCAGAGCTATTTTTGCGGGAAACGTTGCCTTTTATGCAGCATATCGCAGCTGCTAAAGCTGCATAAACGTATTAGAACAGAATACCAGCTTAGAATAATAAGATTTTTCAGATAACGATAACAACAGAGAGTAACAATGAATATTACCAAGTGGCTCGTAGGCCTTATCAATAAAGTGGTTAGCAGTTTGGATACGGATGCCCTGGGTGATGCGATAAATTCTGCATTAAAAAAGAACCCAGAATTTATCGCTAATGTGGTTGGCGCGTTAGATCCTAAGCCCATTGCTAAGTCAGTGAATGAGCTTTTGTCTGAGCACCCCGAAACCATTATGGAATTGGTGGCGGATATTGATACTCGGTTTGTTTCGCACTTTGTTAATGACCTGTTAACTCGTAAGCCTCGTTATTTTTCTGATTTGTTGGAATCAATTGATCCTCAGTTAATAGCGAATACCTTTAATAATTTATTGGAAGATCAGCCTGAATTTGGATCCAAGCTAATTAGTGCTTTGGATCCGGATCTAATGGCCATAACTGTTAATGGGTATATCCACGAAAACCCTCGATTGCTGCCAGATGTGGTGAAAGCCCTCGACAATGAGGCCTTGGTCAATCTGCTAAAGAATATCAAAAGCGAAAACGATGATCTTTGGGTTGAGTTGGTGAAAGAAGCGCAGTCATAGCGAACAGTTATCAAGCGACTCTGAGCGGATTGCACATTTCGTTGATTTGGATTGGGGGTAGTCGTTCACATTCTCGGCGGAATCACTTTCACTACTTTGGATTTAAGTTAAGATAGTCAAAAGCAGTCTTGTTTAACGTTGGCAAAATTCAGGGTAGAGGCATGGATGGGCAACAAAAACTCAGTGCGTTGATCTTAGGCTTTTTTATATTCTTGGGATTTGCTGTGCTGGGTTATCAGCTTGGTAAGTCTGCGGTTGATATCAAAGAATATGAACGTACTGTTAGCGTAAAAGGCTTATCTGAGCGAGATTACCCTGCTGATGTGGTGATTTGGCCGATACAGTTTTCACAAGCCAATAACGATCTTGAAAAACTCTATGAATCCTTAGAGTCAACGACTGCGAAAATCAGCGCTTTTTTACAGGGGCGCGGTATCAAAATCAGCGAAATCACCTTATCTACCCCGGTTATTACCGATAAATCTGCTCAGCAGTGGGGCAATACGGAGCGGGCTGAGTTTCGTTATACGGCCTTGCAAACAGTTACCGTTTATTCGGGAAATCTGGATGTGGTTCGCACTGTCATGGGTGAATTATCGGAGCTCGGTAAGCAGGGTATTGTGTTTTCCGGCGGCAATTATGAAACTCGTACCGAATACCTGTTCACACGTTTGAACGAAATAAAGCCGCAAATGGTGGAAGAAGCGACCAAGAAAGCGCGAGAAGTGGCTGAAAAATTCGCTCAGGATTCGGAAAGTCGCTTGGGTAAGATTAAGCGAGCCTCGCAGGGTCAATTTAGTATTCAACCCCGTGATAAAAACAATCCACACATTAAAAAAATCCGTGTGGTTTCCACGGTTGAGTATTATCTCTCGGATTAATTGTTAGTTGGTTTATCTACGCGTTATGTCTAATGATTTTTCTCTTATAAGAAATACGCTTACGGTTTTATTGCTGAGCTTAATGTCTGTTATTGCTAGTGCAGATATCGAAAGTTTCTCGCAACGCTTATCCAATGCGGCTTTGGCCAGAACGGCCTTTGAGGTTGTTTATGATGGGGGGTATCGTTCCATTGCATATCCTTTGGGGGATGTTCCTGCAAATATTGGTGTTTGTACCGATGTGGTCATTCGTAGCTATCGCGCTTTAGGAATTGATCTGCAGCAGCTAGTGCATGAGGACATGACCGCCAATTTCAGTGATTACCCATCGAAACGCATCTGGGGGTTGCGCAAAGCCGATAGCAATATCGACCATCGACGTGTACCGAATTTACAGACTTATTTTGCACGCCATGGTCAATCCTTAGCGGTTTCTCGGCAAGGCAGTGATTATCAAACGGGGGATCTAGTGACTTGGATGCTACCCGGTAATTTGCCGCACATTGGTATTGTTACCGAGCAGCGATCAAGCGATGGTGAGCGCCCTTTGATTGTTCATAATATTGGTGCTGGGCCGAAACTTGAGGATATGCTGTTTCACTACCCAATTACCGGCCGCTATCGTTTTCAACCTAATGAAGCGATTGAGTAAAGTCGCTTAGTGGTGATTATGCTGGGGCGCTAGATTGTTTGCCTTGCTTATTGCTGACGGCGTACTCGTTGTGCCTCGGTACCACGATCCGTTTCAATGATTTCAAAGAATACATCTTCACCGGTGGATAGCTTCTTAAAGCCTTTGCCTTCAATTTCCTTGTGGTGAACAAAAATATCACCTTCAAGTTCGTCGCTAACAATAAATCCAAAGCCTTTTTTTGCCGAGTACCATTTGACCGTGCCAAAAAAAGTCTCTTCTTCGGACTGGCCTTCTTCGCTAGGTTGGGTCGGGTTGGAAGCAACAAGCTCGACAATTGCTTTGCTCGCAGGTTTGGCGGGCTTCAGTAAGTCTGGATTAATTTGCCATTTTAGTTCTTCATCGGATTTTGCTGCCTCAATTAAGAGCACTTTAAGATGCTCAAAGGTATAGCGAATCGAAAAACCGTCCATCCACATGGCGATAATGGTGTCTACGTATTTTCTGCATTGTTCTAGTGCGAAAGATTGAGAAAGGTGTAGGTCTCTGCCCAATAAAACAAGAATCTCTCTTTCAAATACGTCTTTTTCTATGAGGGTGTCAGTAAATTCTGCGGCGGGTTGTATAGCATTCATAGATTAATAAATGGCTCTTTTAATCAATTGCAAAATCGTCCGTAATTTAATGATAGTTGGGAATCAGAAACATTTTACCTGATTGTGTCGCAGATCGAAACGAAATTTTCTTATTACTAATCAGCCTTCCCTGGCCGGTTTTTTAAAACTTATTCCTCGGGTTTCTGAAATTGATGTTCGCCTTTAATTACTTTGGGATAACCGCATATTGCTCGAGAGGTTTGCAACCCTGCTTGTGTGGCTGCTTCCACACACCCCGCATTAATGCCATTCTTTATCCAGTCACCGGTGATATATAGGTTATTAAAACCTGATTCGTCCGTATCTAATCGATATTTACTGGTGCCTGCGGAGGTTTGCACATACCGTTCTGAAGGATCGATGTTTGATCGCCAATACTGGGCATCAAATCTTTGTTCACCGACTCCGTTATTTGCATCAATTAACCATTCCCATTTGAATCCGCCACCTGGTGCTTTGGCATTTTTCCACAATGCTTCAATATCCTCGTTTAATTGGTTGATCGCACTGGCTTTCACTTGATCTGCGCAACGTTTGGGAAAGCCATGGTCGCTAAAGGGTGGGAATTCGGAAATGTTTTGCACGCCACAAAAGTAACTGACGTTCTTAGGTGCAACTTCATCGCTAGGCCAAACTTCCCGTTCAATCAATTGACTCATGGAAGCCCAAGTATCTACCGGTTCCGTAAATGATGTTAAAACTGGTTCTTCTCCGGATTCTGGAATAGGGGACCAACCAATGCCCTCTAGATCAGGTGTTTGCCATACTTGATAGGCCTGGGTCACAACCGTATTGACGTTGTCGACACATGCTTTGAGTTTTGGACTTAGGGGAAGTAGTTGCTCACATACCACTGGTACAGACGCTAGTGACAGTCCAAAAATCACCTTATCAAAATCTTTACCGGCTTTTAGTGAAACCTCAGGCAACGGTTTACCATAGTGATTTTGGTATACTTTGGGCCAATTACTCCAACTAGATTCAAGGTTGATCTGGTTGTCTTGTAATAACGCCGCTTGCTCAGGAACAATTTGGTCATAAAGAGGTTCACTGGGCCAGCAGGCTAACCCTTTCACATACACAAATGGATGGTACTGATCTTCCCCTTCATTGAGTTCCACCTGTTGGGTCATTTTTATTTCGGCCACTTTCTGCGGATCGTTAGCGTCGGGCAGCAGCGATTCCACCTTGTGGAAATATTTGAATTTTACACCGCGCTTTTTGAGCACTTGGTATAACGGTGTGAACACCACATCTCCCATGCCGGCCTGCATTTTCCACATAATGCCCCCTTCGTAGCAGAACACCATACGCAATGCACCTTGCAAACAAGTACCAGCCTCGAAGCTTGGATTATTAATATCGCCATCGATATAGGAAAATACTAAATCATAAACCGCACGCACTGGTGCCGAATTGGCGGTGATGGTTTCGTTGGCGCCATGCTTAACTAGCCATTCGCGGAAATCCAAGTCATTGATTGAATCGAAACCCTTATCGTAGAGATCATCGACACAGAATCCCACCATCGCCGTAACGCCAAGGTCTATCAGAATATAAAGACGACGAATATCATCATGGTCCTCTAAAAATTCGTTTACCAGATGATTCAACCAGTTTCTTAGTTGTTGCAGTGATTCGATAAAAAAGTTTGATTGTTCTGGGTCGAATACTTCATCAGGTAAGTCGATCATTTTGATCATTGACTGGATAAGTTTAAGGCCCTGGTTGGTAATGGCTTCAAAAGGCTCTTCGATTCTGTCTAATACACGATCCATAAAGCCGGCAAAACCAGATGGCTTGGGATCGGGATCGGTTTCCATATCTAAGCCAGTGATGGCCTCGACCAGATCTTCAAGGCCTTTTTTAATCCAAGCAATAATGGTTTGCGCTATTTGCCACAGGCTTAGGGCTTCTCGATGATCCCCTGGAATGCCTGGTTTAATAGGGAAATCAAAAGGCCAGGTTTTCCATTCATTGTTAATCCATTCCTCTACCACCACAAAACTATGGGGCTTGAAGGCTTCGTCCCAGGTTGCAAGGGGCGCTCCCTTGGGGCGATTTAATTCGCCATAGGCATCGCGCATCACCTTGAAGGCGTTTTCATAGAACCCAAACCAAATATGCAAACCGTGCTCTTCGATACGCTGATGATCCTTGGCGTTGCGGCCACTGGCACCTTTACCACCAACCCGCCAACCCATTTGATACAGAGTAACATCGTATTTGCTTTGCCAATCCGGTTCGCTGGTTAAGGCAAATGCTGCGGTCATGGCACTAACGCCGCCACCAAGAATAGCGATCTTTTCTTTGTCCACCACCGAGTTATTCACTAATTCTTCTGGTGGCTCAATCGCGAAATCAAAGTGCACCCAAAAACCGAAGGGCACAGGTTGGGTGCCTATCTCCAAGCCTAAATCTTGTGCAATGGGTTCGCTGGCGAACTCATGTAGAGTTAATTCATATTCACCCAGTAAGGGCCCGGCACCATGAAATCCATTGATGCGTGCAGGGGAGGTAGTCAGTGCTTGATATACTGCATGGTTGCCGGTGCCATCAGGAAATTGTTTTAGAAATAACTGTGGTAGATAGGGCGATTCGATTCCGTCGAGAATTTGCTCTAGCAAGTTAACATCTTCGTTAAAAATGTCTCCCAGCTTGAGCATACCTTTGAAGATGCCTTTAACAAAATCAAAGGCGCTTTCCCATTCTTCGATATCTTCTTCAATGGTGTCAGGGGTCTTATCTCGTTTAACTTCAAGTAAGCGGTGATAGCCAGCTTTGGAGTTTTCTGAGTATGTTTTGAAGGCGTTCACATCCATGGAAAACCATTCGGCATGCTTGGGGGATTCCGGCATGTCGAATTTCGCCATGTATTTTGGATAGCCAAAGATTTCGCGGCCATTAAGCACTGTCATGGGGTGGTCCACCCATATGTAGGGAGTGAACCAATGGATGCGGTCTAGCTTTTCTTCGCCATCGATAGTGACATATTGGCCAACCGGGATCCAAATGGAGGTATCAATCTCTTTACCCCAGCCTTTTTTGCGATCTTCAGGATGTGTTGAGTAGTCTTTGTTGATGCGGGTGAATGTCACCATCACGTAGTTGGTGAGTGGCTTGAAGCGATATTTGCCCCGGGCCACAGCGTTTAAGCATTGGTCACAGGTGGCTTGTAGCTTGTTCAAATCACCTTTGAGGAAAAAACCGAAGAGTAGGGAGTCTTCTTGCTGGAAAGGCGGGTGCATCATCATGCCGCCACCGCGATAGATAAAGGGGGGCTTATTGTTTAATCCCATCGTAATTCCTTATACATTTAGGTTTCTTGGAATATTTAACTATAGAACGTGATTTGCAGTTACGAGCTGAATGTGCGACTTTTCCTAAAATTATTACGTAACGCAGTGAATGATCTAAATTTAAAGAGTATTTGGGGAAAATTTAGGGAGACTCTTTGACTCGCTTTACCTGGTTGCGTGCTTGGTTTTGTTTGTTATTTGTGCAGCTTTTTGCCGTTCATGCCAGCGCCTCATTCATTCATACACCCGTTGATTTGCCGGTTGGATCTAGCGATCTCAGCGAAGGCGAGTTCTATTTAGCTGATCCTGCCAATCTTCCGGCATTGCAAACTCATGAGGATTTCCGGGAGCAACTCAAACCCGTTGAAAAAATTGATCTAAAAGGTGGTGCTTTTTGGTTTCATACTCGGGTTCGCAATGTCACTGACATTGCAGAGTGGGTGGTGCTACCCAATGGGTCCTACATCGAATACATCAAGATCTTTGCTTTTGGCAATGACCAGGCGCAGCGTGGTGATTCTGGTCAAAATCATGTCAATAATCATTTATTGAATTATGGTGTCGATGTTCAGTTATTACCTGGCAAAACCTATGATATTTGGGTGCTGTTAGATAGTCGCTACTATTCCAATACACCGATTATTCAAGTGATGGACCAGCAAACCCATCGCGATATGATGTTTCGCGATACCTTGTTGGTGATTGGTTGCTTAGGCGGCATTATCATTTTGGCGCTCTACAACCTTTTGATTTACTTTTGGACCAGAGAACGCTCTTATCTTTATTACTCACTTTATTTGGTTTCGACTTTTTTTGGTTGGTGCGGCGTATTTGGTTTGTTCAACCAAATGTTCGGTGTGATAAAAGTTAATTACATGATGTTGCCGTTCTACATCAATATCATTACCAATACTTTTTTCTATCAACGCTTTTTAAACCTGAAAGAGCATAGCCCGCGCTTATCAATGTTTGGTAATGCCATCGCGTGGGTTTGTTTTGTGATGATCTTTGTATCCTTTTTATTTCCCCATTGGGTGCGCTACTTATTCATTTCAATTCTAAATTTCTTATGGCTAAGTACTGGTCTTATTGCAGGCATCAAGTGTCTTAAATTAGGTTATAAACCAGCGCGGTTTTTTATCTTAGGTTTTGCAATTGTGTTTGTGGGTGGCTCAACCATAATTTTGCCTTATTTAGGTGGCCCCCGTTTTGTAGCAGACGAATATATGATTGCTCTAGTGGCGCAGACGTTAGATGTGATGTTCCTAGCGCTGGCATTAGCGGATCGAATTAATGTGCTGAGAAAAGAAAAGCAAGAAGCCCTGGAAAAGGCTTTGGCAGCCGATCAGCTTTCGAATAGAGTGCTTAAAGAAGCTAACGATAAATTGCTCGATGCTTTGCGGATATCGGAAGAAAATCAGCGTTCTAAAGATGCGTTTATTTTATCAGTCAGTCATGAATTACGAACGCCTTTGAATGCCATCGGTGCTTCTTTAGATCAGTTGCGCAATGCTAAAGCGGAAGACTTTCACGAGTTACATCAATATATTCAATTTGGCGTCGATCGCCTGTCAGCACAGGTAGAAAATATATTGATGCTCGCAGAAACCGATCAACGAGAAGTGGAACCCCACACCCGTGAGTTTTCTATTGGTGTCATATTGGATCGTATTAAGGAGTCCAATCAAAGTTATCTCTATCAAAAAGATGTCTCTCTCTCTATCGAAATTGCCTCTGATGTACCCAACACCTTAAAAGGGGACGATCACCTACTTGCCAGCATGATTGCACCGGTTGTTGATAATGCTTGTAAATACACGGATAAAGGTGTGGTGCAAATATCAGTAGGGGTTGATGAGGTGGATCGCGATCGTAAGAAAGGCTTGCTGATTATATCTGTTAAAGATACTGGCCCGGGAATTTCACCAGAGGTGCAGTCGAAGATTTATGAGCCGTTTGTTCAGGCCAGCACTGGCTATGAGCGTACTCATGAAGGTCTTGGTCTGGGGCTGTCCATCAGCCAGCGGATTTCGAAGATATTAGGCGCTGAACTGGAGCTGCTCAGTGAAGAAGGCCAGGGGAGTTGTTTTAGTTTTGAAGTGCCTGTCGAGCTGGCGAAGGAGCGGCAGGTGGTTCGTTATGGTGGCAAAACAAAAGTTACTCAAGATGCCGATGCCTCCGCAGAAGCTGCCAATGAATCTCTAGAAGAGTTGCCCACGGCACATGCCTTGGTAGTTGAAGACAATACGGTAAACGCCAAGGTGTTGGGGGCCTTGTTAAACAAACTAGGCCTTACCATGGATCTTGCTGTAAATGGAAAGGATGCGATCGAAATGCCTGATTTGCATCGATACGATGTGATTTTTATGGACTTACAAATGCCGGTCATGGACGGATTTACCTCCACCTCCCACTTGCGACAGCAAGGAATTAATTGCCCAATTATTGCGGTTACCGCCAACACAGATTATCAGGCGCGGATTAAATGCTGGGATGTAGGGATGAATGACTTCTTAGGTAAACCGGTTCGCAAAGAGTTGTTGCAACATACCCTTAACCGATGGTTAAAATGTGCTAGCTAATGTTCGTGAAGCAAGGGGGAAAGCGTGGGCTTTTATGACGAAAAAATCTTGCCGCATTGTATAGACTTTGCGTGCTCTTCGCCGCCAATTATGAAGTTAAGGGAGAAAATTGTTCCTTTAGCAAAAGGTGAAATTTTAGAAATCGGTATGGGTTCTGGTGTAAATATCGAGTTGTACAACCCTGACAATGTGGATTTCGTTTGGGGATTGGAGCCGTCCATAGGAATGCGGGAAAAAGCTCGGCCTCAGGTTGAAAAGGCGTCGTTTGAAATTCGTTGGTTAGATCTGCCTGGGGAAAAAATTCCACTTGAAGATGAAAGTGTGGATACAGTTCTGTTAACTTACACTCTTTGCACTATTCCTGATTGGATGGCAGCATTACAACAAATGAAGCGGGTACTAAAAGCCGAAGGAAAGTTATTGTTTTGCGAGCACGGTAAAGCGCCGGATCGGTCAGTTGAAGTATGGCAAAATCGATTGACGCCATATTGGAAAAAACTAGCAGGTGGTTGCCATTTAAATCGACCTATTTCTGAGTATATCGAGGAAGCCGGATTTAAAATTGAACAGCTAGAAAATGTCTACGCTAAAAAAACTCCAAAGTTTGCCGGCTATATGTATTACGGTTGGGCCAGTAAATAGATTATTGATTAGAGATTAATTCAATGAACGGCAGGGTGTTGTGGCCTACTGCATCCTCCCGGCAAATTAAAACTGTATTCGACTTAGCCCATTTCGCGGGTAATTTGTGAGTCCGCAAAATGTCCGCATTTTGATATACCGCTAATACGGATTCAGGAATAATTCCAATCCCCATCCCCGCTGCTGCGCAACTTAGCATAGTGTGATACGACCCGATCTCGATGACCTGGGCTGCGATATTTGATGCTTCTACCCAGCTCTGTAGTTTGGTTCGATAGGCACACTTTGGATTAAAACCCAAGATGGTAGGGTGTTCTCCTAAGTCTTCCGGGGAACGAATTGCTTTGTGTTGTTGGTCGGAAACCAGAACCAGAGTTTCTTTAAATGCCGGTACCATTTTTAATCGTTTATCTTTAGGTGGATCGGCCACAAAAGCCAAGTCGATTTCTCCATCTAAAATCTTTGCAATTAAATCGCCAGTGGGTGCGGATTCAACCACCAATTGAACTTGTGGAAATTGTTGGTGGTAAGCCGATAACAACTTTGCCAGATGGGTTGCAGCCACAGCTTCCATAGCGCCTATTTTGAAAGTACCTTTTGGCTGAGCCATGTTTAATTCAGCCACTGCTTCGTCCGCAAGTGCTAATAAACGATTTGCATAGTCCAATAATTGCGTGCCAGAACTTGAAATTTTGAGGCGATTTCTGTCGCGGATAAAGAGTTCTTTCCCCAAGTCATTCTCCAATTTTTGAATTCTGGAGGTAACATTTGAGGGGACTCTGTTTAGTTTCTCTGCGGCACGATTGATTCCGCCCTCATAGACAACGGTACGAAATACTTCTAAATCAGATAGTTCCATGGCTCAGTTAAAGTGTTCTTAAAAAGTGAATAGTGCGTTCATTATTATTCAGTATTAATGATTATGCAATTAGCCTATCATAGCGCCACAAATTCAAAGAGAAGTCATCACTTACATAGGTTGGATAGAGCGATGAAAGGCGCTGCAAATCACTTACAGGCTAAAACAGCAGATCACGGGAGTATCAATGGCTATTGGTATGGCCTGGCAGCTGTGGCTATTTGGAGTGGGTTTATCCTAGTGTCGCGCTATGGTGGTGTGGGTCCGTTAATGGCCAATGACGTGATTGCCATTCGCTATGTAACTTGTTCCTTGGTGTTGTTGCCCATTTGGTGGTTCCGTCACCGTATTAATCTACTCAATGTTAAATTGATTGTAGCCTGTTTGATTGGCGGCCTGGCTTATGCGCTATGTGCCTTCAGAGGATTTGAAAGGGCGCCGGCTTCACACGCAGCCGTGTTAATGCCTGGTACCTTACCCATGATCACGATTATCTTAGCCAGCATAATTAATCGAGAAAAGCACCGTGCCAATAAATGGTTGGGCGTAGCAGTGATGTCGCTGGGTATTTGCGGGCTTATTTGGTCTGAACTTGCATCGACTCAAGCGATTAATCCTGGCCATGGTTTATTTGTTAGCGCTGCGTTTTGTTGGGCGTTACTTTCGGTATTGGTTCACCGTTGGCACTTGTCTCCGTGGGAAGTCACCATCGGTTTAGCCTTCATCACGTCGATCGTTTATCTGCCTGCTTACTTGCTGTTTCTACCAAAAAACATTGCCAACGCTTCATGGATGGACATTGGCTTACAAGCGCTTTATCAAGGGGTGTTGGCCACGGTCGTTCAGATGGTTCTTTATATGAATGCGGTGCGTACCATAGGGCCATCTTCAATGGGATCCCTAATGGCGATAGTGCCCGTGTTAGCTGGTGTCTTAGCGATTTTATTATTTGATGAGGCGCTCACTGAACCATTAATGCTTGCTTTGATTTTGGTGAGTTTAGGGTCTTGGTTTGCTCATGGACAAATCTTTAACCGCAAGAGGACTACCGAATGCCTTACGTCAACATAAGAATTACCGATGAGCAAGTCACTGCAGAGCAAAAAGCGCAGCTTATCCAAGGTGCCACTCAGTTGTTGGTGGAGGTACTAGGTAAGAACCCGGCCACCACCTTCGTGATTATCGATGAAGTGAATACCGATAATTGGGGTATAGCTGGAAATACTGTTACTAACTTACGAAAGCAAGATTAGTTATCTAGCTCACTATAGTTTCGACCAAGGAAAGGTATAAGTGGCTAGCACCCCATTATTGTCTTCCTGAAAGAAGCCATATAAGCGAAAGCGATAAATACCGACTCCAATCAATCCAGCGAAATCATGATCTTCGGTGACGCCACCGCCGATATCAAAAGAAATAGGTGTACTAAAGTTCTGCGCGATGTCGCGATAGGTGTCGGCTAACTTATCGTAGTCGTCGGTGAGGGTTTTGTACTCTTGATACAGGTTACCCCATTTTTCGGAATGTGATTCGAAATTACCAATCAGGGTTCGCGAGTTTTCTAGGACTTTGTCGTATTTTAACACCAGGTCGTAATAGTTTTCTTTTTGGGCATAAAGCTCTTTGTAGCGTTCTTGCATGATTTTGAGTTGAGCTTCATTCTCTTCTGCCTGGGCCTGTGCATCTTCGGCTAATTTTTTTGCTTTGTCATAAAGATTGCATTCAGCAATCACCGCATCAGGTTTTACGACTAGAACCGTCTCACCATTGATAACCTTTTCTACTAGGTCGGATCTTTCCACCATTTGAAAGCAATCTTCGCCATAGCTAGGGAAGGTTGCAATGAGCGGTAAAAAGGCAAGCAATGTTGTGTTCAGCTTTTTCATTGAAGGTTCCTTATCTCTGTCTAAGCGACAGTTATGTAAATCCTGATATGCGGATTAGTTGATGGCGGAATCAACTTGATGGGTGGTTTCGCCCACATGTCTACGGATCACTGGTAGTGCATCGATTAAACGACGATTAGCTGCTGTTTTTTCACTGAGTTCATTAATCTTGTTATCAAACTCATCAGGGCTGAAGTCATCCTGATCTCTGAGGCGTTCCTTTTCAGCACGGACATCGGCGATCTGCTGATCCAGTTCTTGAGTTTGTTGCTTAAGGCCTTCTAACTCTTCAAGCAGGGCATTACCTTCTTGTTCGAGTCGTGCTTTTTCTTCCTTGAGACGCTTTCTTTCTTCTTCCGCCTCTTTGTATTTCTGGCGAAAATAGTAGTTCTTACCAATTTGATAAAGAGCAATGGAGATACCGCCAGTTAATACATGCAGGCGTACTTTCTTTGGCAAGTAGGACGATGCCCAGATAAGTAGCCCAATACCAATGAGAATGCCTGTTTCTTCAGTTACCACATAAACGGCAACGTCGACAATTTTTTCCATAATGCTCATATTAATGTCCTTGCAATAACGTTGCTTTCTAAACTAGTCCAGTGTTTTTGCGCTTACGACGTGCTCGTTCTAATGCCACAATGAATTTATGCATTGGACCAGATCCTAATCCCATAATCACACCAGTTAAAAACACCCCAAATCCACCGGTTAACCAACTGGTAGATAGAATCTGAGGTAGTTCTTCTGTACGAGGCGTCGATTGTTCAACTAATACAAACACATTGATATCAGTTACACAGGCAAAGATAACCCCTAACACAACACCAACGACTTTCGCTAAATACTTCATAAAAATGGTTCGAATGCGATCAGAAGAGACTACTAACGAGCCTTGATAGTGGGGGTGATTGGAAAAAAGATATTGAGAAACAAGCTTTAAATGAAAATCCTCAAATTTATTGTCGCCTTTGTTTTCCGTCATTCGCGAATACAGCTGATTTGCTACCTTTTGCGCTAAATCATTCCAGCGAGCGTGTCTTCCACGTTTTGTTTCGACTACGTCATAAAGGGCTTTAAGCATTTCTATCAAACGCTCTATGAATAGTGCTAGAAAGAGGGAACTTGCCAGGAGAACGATCGCTTTTTCCATAAGTCAGCTCCTTTAAACGTAAACAAAGGGTAATTGTTTGATGTCATTGATGGCTTGCTCACCTTGCGCGGTTTGCAATCGCGCATAGGCTTTTTCAATGGCTGGTTGTAAATCCTTGTGCGGAAAATTTGATCCAGGGCACGCAGTCGGCTTGACCATATAGTGAGGCACAATATCGTTATTAAAATCCAAGGGGATATCGTAAACGTGCGCCCAAAGAGCAATGACTTCCGCACCTGCTTTTATCTGCGCGGGTGTAGGAGATTGATTGCCAAACAAGCCTTGAGCGTTACTAAATTGATCATTGCCTTTGGTGTGGAAGTTTCCATGAAAAGCGATTCCTAAGCTTTCTGGATTCACTCCGTAAGCATGATTACCGACTCGATCCCAACGACAAAAGAATTCTACCTTGCCAGAAGGCATGATGACGCAGTGATATCCGGTGGACCATTTTTTTACGACGGTAAATTCTTCCACCACCGCTTGAAAACTATTTTCATGATGCATGGCCGTGTGGTGATAAACAATCTTATTGGGGTTATGTGGACGATGGTTGCGGTTCTCTAATTTGTCGCTGTCCACGCCACCTTGATATTCAAATGAAAGAAAAGCTGCGGGTGGAGCAATAGGCGTAAAGGTTTCGGTTGCGGCTTTCGGAGTTGCTTCCTTTATTGTTTCCTTTTCTTCTTCTAGGGTCATGCGTCGGGTGGTAAGGAAGCGAATCAATACGTGAATGGGCTGACTACCACCGCCAATCACAATACCAGTGACAATGGTATCGATCAGTGTGTACTGGTTAAAATTCTCGAAGAACAGTACTAACATGCGTAGGTCAAAAGCTTCCGCTGCCATTACACCAAGTCCCGCAGCTGCTAGCTGCAGGAATGCCCTTTGACGAATTTGAGTGGCGCTGCCCTCGGTAAGGGGTAGTACTTTAATTGCGTTATTCTGTTCGAACTTTTCGTCACCGTCGCTTTCCATTTCTGGGGCATCAGGAAACGATTCCGTTGTTAGTGCAGCTTGATCTGGCGTGGACACGCTGGCTACAAAAGCATCAATATCTTTGTCGTTTTGGTAATTTTTCAAAGCAGCTCTAAGGGATTTTGAGGTGTTATAAGCATCTTTTACTGCTTTTTTTACTTTCTCTGTACGGGAGCCTTCTTCACCCCGTTTACTTTCAAAGTCAGTAAAGTGTTTGAATATTTCTAAGATACGTTCGATAACTAGTGAGAGCCCAGCTGCGACGGTGAGAGTATAAATAAGCACGTCGACAATGGTTGGGTTAGTTACGAGTTCTACGGCGTTTGGCATAGTTTCCCCCGATGAAAAATGCCTAGCGTATAAGCGGTTAAATTAACTAACGCACTTAGATTATGGAAAACTGATGTGGAAGTAAATTACTCTTTTAATCAGAATGGATAGGCAAAGGATTATTTTTGAGTAAAATATCACCGCGATTAAGAAAGGGCCCGTGGAATAGTCATGAAGTTTTTCAAAGTTATTTTTGGCGCATTAGCATTGTTGTTTGTGATTTGGTTGGGGTTTGGCATGATCTGGTGGCAGAGCAATCATGACGAAGTATTGCAAGCAGTTGACCAAGCGATGCTTGAAGGGGAAACCATCGGTAAAGATTCTTCTGATGCGGAGTGCTTACAAACTTATTTGGATATTATGAGAGACTGTCGTGAGATGACCTGTAGTATTCAAAATCAGGTTTTCTTAAAAGCCTGTCTTGAGCACAGCCGTGCTACTGGAACGCTATGCGCACAAACTCCATCACAAAGTGAATTGATCCAACTGGCGAAGTGGGCCAGTAAGCTTTGTCTAGACAGCAATATCCAAAACTCACATTGTGCTGCTGGGCTGCAAGAGGTGGCCATATATTGCAGCGCATCGACACTAGGACCTTAGTTTCTCCAAGATTTAGATTGGATCCGTGTGGTCAGTTTCCGAAATTAATCCACTATCGAACCTCTCTAATGCTTCAAGGTCGTAGTACACTTGTAAGATATTTTTTGAACAGTTATTCGGGTGCTAGGTGTCTTTACTGCGGCGGTTAAGTTGGTATTTCAAGTGGCAATGGAAGCGCTATTTTGCCTCCATGATTATGCTTGCAATGGTTTCCGCATTGAATTTGGTGGCACCCTGGATGGTAGGGGCAATTGTCGACCATATCGCCGAAGGCACCTTAAATAGAACCATTCTGCTGCACACGGTCGGTCTATTGGTGATAACGGGGCTGACTATTTATGTGCTCCGCTATCTATGGCGTTTGCTGCTCTATTCCGCATCTTACCAACTGGGATCCATGCTTCGACAACGCTTGTATCAGCACTGGCTCACCCAGCCGGCTGCATTCTTCAATGAATATGGTTCTGGCGACTTAATGGCGCGAGCCACCAATGATGTGACTGCCGTTGAAATGTCTGCCGGGGAAGCTATTTTGGCACTGTTCGATGGCGTGTTAGTAGGCTTTATGGTGCTGGGCGTGATGTTCTTTGCCATCGATTGGCGCCTTGCTGCGATTACACTGATTCCTTGGCCCATCATGGCCTTCACTTTCTGGAAAATAAATAATCAACTTCACGATGCGTTTACTCGGGCACAGGGCCGATTCAGCGATCTCAATGATCAAACTTTAGAGCAAATCAGCGCGATTCGATTGTTGAGAGCCTATGGCTTAGAGCAACGCTCAGTAGAGCAATTCAAGGAATCCGCCGGTGAAGCTCAGCGTGCTAACTTAGAAGTAGCGGCTACTGAAGCCAAGTATGATCCGGTTATTTTCTTAACCATGGGTGTGTCCTTTTTAATTGCCCTCAGTTTTGGTGGTTGGCTTATTGCAAGTGCTGAACTAACGGTAGGTGAACTGACCAAATTTACCCTTTATTTGGGGCAGTTGATTTGGCCTATGTTCGCCTATGGCTGGTTGTTGAATCTATTAGAGCGGGGGCGGGTCGCTTATGAGCGTATTGACAAGATATTGCAGACTACCCCTGCGATTACCTTTGCGGGTGACAAGCAACCAAAACAGCCATTATCTCTCAGCTGGGATATTAAGTCTTTCTCTTATCCTGGCCATGAGGGCACCGTTTTAAAAGATCTCAAAGGCAAGCTGGATGCAGGAAAAACCCTAGGAATAGTCGGTGAAACCGGAGCAGGGAAATCTACCTTTGTGCAACTGTTAGGGCGCCTTTATGAGTCCTCTAATGCTCAGTTCGAATTGGGTGATGTGTCGCTAGCTGATATTGATCAGGAAAGTTTTCGTCGCTTGCTGGCTTTTGTACCTCAAGAGTCTTTCTTATTTTCCACCAATATTGCGGATAACATCGCTTTGGGTCAGCCCAATGCGGCCAAGGAAGACATAGAAAAAGCCGCCGAGTTAGCGGTGATAGATGAAGATATTGCCAGTTTTCCTGAGCAATATAGTACGCCCGTCGGTGAACGGGGCATTACCTTATCAGGTGGTCAGAAACAGCGAATGGCTATCGCTCGATTAATGTTGATGGATAGTTCTATTGTGGTGCTCGACGATGCGCTGAGTGCGGTGGATGTAGCCACTGAGCAGCGGATTCTCGCCAACCTAAGAAAAGTTCGTGATAAGCGGACCACCATTATTGTGAGCCACCGTTTATCTGCAGTGGAAGAGGCAGATGAGATCATTGTGCTTAAAAATGGCACTTCCATAGAACAGGGAAATCATGATCAGTTGATGGCATTAAATGGTTGGTACGCTGATATGTATCGTTACCAGCAATTAGAGAAAGCTGTAGAGGAGGGCCGTTAATGTCACAGCCATCCTCCATCAAGAGCGTAAAAAACAATAATGTGGTGGAAGTCCCTCCTGGCACGCTATGGCGTTTGGTCCGCTATGCCTTGGTGCATAAACGCCTACTTGTCGTTTCTGTAGTTCTTCTGCTTATTTCCACTGGCGCGGATGTGCTCGGCCCAGTGTTAGTCAAAATATTTATCGATGATTACTTAGTGCCTCAGAATTGGCAGCCAGTGGATATTACTGTATTGATTGTCATTTATATGTTGGCAAATCTTACAGCTGCTTTTTTAAGTTACTGGGAAACCGTGCGCTTGAGTGATATTGCGCAGCGGGTCGTGTTTACTATTCGAGAGTCCATTTTCGCGCATATTCTACGTCTGCCAATTCGTCGTTTTGATTTCACGCCGGTGGGCAGTGTTGTTTCTCGAATCACCAATGATACTGAAACCATTAAAGAACTGTTTGTAGGTGTGTTAGGCGTTTACTTACAAAATATTGTGAAAGTGCTGGGGATTTTTATTGCTATGGCCTTTCTCAATTGGAAGTTGATGCTGATCTGCGCCATTTTTGTACCGGCAGTAGTGGGATTAATGATTCTTTACCGACGATTGAGTACGCCGGTATTTAGCCGCGTTCGGTCATTACTATCGGATATCAATGGATCCTTGAATGAGACACTACAGGGTGTGAAGGTAGTGCAGTTGTTCCACCAGGAAAATCGTTTTGCTGATCAATTTTCAAGATTAAATGATCAGTACTTTAAAACCAGAACCCGTACCATGCAGATGGATGCTTTACTGTTACGCCCCATGGTGGATTTGTTGCAATTGCTAACACTAGCAGGGCTTTTATATGGGTTTGGAATTACGTCGTTGCAGAGCCCAGTGGAAATCGGCGTTCTTTATGCCTTTGTAAATTACTTGGGGCGCTTTATTGAGCCTTTAATCGAAATGACACAACGACTCAGCTTGTTTCAGCAAGCGATTGTTTCTGCTTCCAGAGTTTTTCGTTGGCTTGATGAGGAACCTGAAGATTCAAAACAGCAGAGTGCGAGTAATATCGATACGCCTAGCATATCAATTCAGGATTTAAGTTTTAGCTATGATCCGAAAAAACCTGTTTTGCAGGGAATCGATTTCAATATTCAAGCAGGCCAGTTTGTTGGCGTGGTTGGGCATACCGGTAGTGGCAAAAGCACTTTGGCAAATCTACTGATGCGCTTTTATCAACCCGATCAGGGTCGCGTATTAATTAATAACGAGCCGTTGTCGCAAATACCCGCCGCTACTCTCAGGGAGCACTTTGCGATCGTGCAGCAGGATAGCTTTATTTTTCGTGGCACTATTTATGACAATGTGGATATAGGTAGAGGCTTTTCTGAAGCGGCAGTGCAACAAGCGTTAGAGGATGTAGGATTAGGCGAGTTTGTTCGCGGCCTGCCAAAACAGCTGCAATATGAACTCACGGAAAAGGGTGGCAATCTTGCCTTTGGTCAACGGCAAATGATCTCGTTGGCCAGGGCATTAGCAGGTAATCCCAAGGTGCTGATACTGGATGAGGCTACTGCGAATGTAGATTCGCAAACGGAAATCAATGTTCAGCAGGCCTTACTAAAGCATCGAGGTCAATGCACTATGATTGCCATAGCCCATCGCTTATCGACCATTACTAAAGCTGATCAAATTCTGGTTTTGCATCAAGGCCAGGTGAAACAAGTAGGTGATCACCAAACCTTGATGCAAGTCGATGGGCTATATCAGCACATGTATGAACTACAAAATTTGCGCAGTTAACAATTAGCGTCGATGCAAGCAATTCGCCAAATCATTGGTTAAATGTTCTGGCACTAGCTCTAGCATTTTCTTTCTTGCGTTCAGTAGCATGATGCGAACATTGGTTGCGCTATGCCCAGTTATATCAGCAATATCGTTACAGCTCATGCCGTCGCAAATCGAGTAGCGTAAATGTTGATACTGTAAGGGCGTTAAATGTGAGCGTATTTTCTCGATCATTAGTGAAACGCGCTCATCATTTTTTAGCGCTTCGTATTCAACTTCCTCATAGCTCGTACCATCCTGCTCAGCATCAAAGCGCGGTTGGGGCCAGTTCTGACTATTCGTAGTATCATCCTCATAGAGGCCACGTGAATAATCATCGTCTGATGCCTCAGGCAATTGATCTAGCGTAATGTAAGAGGGGAATTCCTTAATGACGGCTTCAACCATGCGCGTGGTGGCAATCATCTTTAATGTGCCAAGCATGATCTGATTGCGCCGTTCCCCTTTTGTGTTGAGGTTTTTGCTGTGAATACTAGCGAGTGGTTTATAGCCAACATCACAGAAAAGGCTTAGTAAGGTTTCTGAGGCGTCACTTGGTAAGTACTTTGCCCCAATTTTCTTGATGAGTGGTGAACAATAGCGACTAAAATTAGCAGCAATAAATAGATAGATATTTAAATTATTCCATTCTTTATCGCTTAAATCTACCAGATTGCGATAACGAGATAGGTCTTGGTGTCCCATCTTAAACTCCCTGTCAACTCTATAGCTCGCCTCATAACGCACGACAAGTCACTTTGTCGCTATGGTAACGGCGGCAACACAATGCAAACAAATAAAAACTAAAGGCTATTAAACCAGTAGTAAAAACCCGCAAATCAAAAACTCAACATGCATTTTCGGGAAAGCCAAAACAAGCGCTTCGGTTATCCCTAATTTCACTTCTTTAACCCCGATTTAAAAGAAGTAATATGCTGTTAAGACAAAGAATGACTTCTTTGATTTTTGTAACAACAAAACCTAAGTGTTGAGGATTGTCCTACAGCTTGAGGTCCTGTTTGCCCTAACGTTATCGTGAAGATGCCGAGTTCCTTTCTCGGTGTCTCGCCATAATTTAAGGCTTGACCAAAATAACAATCGAAAAATTTCTTAGCAAACATTTCCCTCCGTTTTGAGTAGTGACTCACATGCTTTAGTTGCAGTAAGTAGCTTTTTGAGTTGTTAAGCAAAAACAATGGTAAAAGAAAAGACATTAACTTTAAGGATTGAGTGTTTTGTCCATTGGTTCTGGAAACCCTTCCTTTCTCAGCCACATAATTGCACGATCTCTATGTGGCGCGTCCAAATAATGAGTTTTATTTGATTTGTTCAATTCGTGCGCATTAACAACGTTGGTGCTGCACTCATGAAAAATAAGATAACGCAATACGAACTGCGGCACGTTCCTTTGATATAAGTGAGGATGAACAAATAAGGTTTGAGTAGATGAATCAAAGCTTGATGCGGGAATCAGTTGGCTTACTCGTATGCCCTCGTTATACATTTGAGCATACTTTTGCCAGTTTCCCTGAGAACGTTTGAGTAAATGGCAGATCGCTAGTTGCGACTCTCGGTGACCCGCATCTGCCACAGGTGTTAAATATTCAATCGCATTCTCGGTATTACCCTCAGAAAGTGCTTTGGTTGCTTTATTGAGTAGTTCTTGATGTGAGCTATTTAATGGCGGTTCTTCAACTCGCTCGCTGATTTGCACTTGTTGTTTGGGTACTTCCCATGTCACCGAAAGTTGTAGTTGGTTTTTGAAGTATTTTTTGTTTATAGCTGAAAAACATCGCTGAAGCAGCTCATCTTCAGGCGACTCAGCATGGCAGTCGGACTCCAACTGTGGAGGAAAAGCGAGATCCATTGCAAATGATCCTTTTGTCTAGGTTCTAACGGCAAAAATTAGCGACGGCAATAAACGCTAATAAACTTCTTTTATAGGATTTCCATCATTTAATGTGACCTCTAATCCGTGAGTATCACCATGACCCTAAAAAGAAAGTAGAAAGAATAATAAATTCTTGTGAGGTCCAAGCAAGTAAATATTGCCTATTTTTTGTGAGAAATATCTGATTTTGTTTGTAGTATGAAATAGGTTAGGCCTATTTGTTGCTGTCTGGTTGGTCACTTTGGTCGGAGCTGTTATCTAGTTGGTCGAGAACCTTATCTAGTTTCTCTTCAAACGAATCCACTTTGGTTTCTAAGTGAGCAAGTTTCTTGAGTTCCTTGCGTTCATAGCGTAATTCTTGTTGCTGGCTCTTCGCCATTAAGAAGGCCGATAGATTTGCCGTGACTAAAGAGACCATGACTATTCCGAGTAAAATTAGAAAGGACGCAAAGAAGCGGCCCTCCGCGCTAGTGGGAACGATATCACCATAACCAACAGTGGTGACGGTTACCCATGCCCACCATATACCGTCCGCAGGGTCTTCGATTGCAGGATCTATCGTGGCAATAAAAATCCCTCCAGCTGTGATAAAGAATGCACAGATAGATAGGGTTTTCCCCAAATGATTTTGGGATAGTACGACTTTAACGGTACTGAAATTATGGGTAAAAAAACCGAAAAGCAGGGCAAGCCTAAGAATTCTCGCCGCTCCTAACCGATTGAGCGTTTCGAACACTACGGGCACTGCTAACAAGATAATGATTAAATGCGCCCAATTTCTAACCAAATAGCGCAATGGTTTGTCACTAAGAGCAGCGAGGACAATCGTTTCCGTGAGAAAGAATAGCCAGATGAACCAATCGGAAATAATCCGCGCCTTGTCGGTCATCAACCCACGTGATGTTAAGTTCCACTCAACTAAAATCCAAATGGCGATAAGCAGCATAAAAGGTTCAAAGTAACCGGACCATTTCAGCGCCCGTTGGTTCTCTTTGGGGTGCATACCACCAAAACCGAAAATAAGATCTATACCGGGATTTGCCATTCTGTTTCGTCGCTAGCTGATTTATTCAATAGTATAGTGGTTGAACGATGTACCGACGCAATTTTATTAAGTTTCACTACTGCTATGGAGTCGGTAGTTTCCGGGAGTAAGGCCTGTCCATTTCTTAAAGGCTCTGTGAAAAGTGCTTGGCTCAGAAAATCCCATCAGCTCAGCAATTTCATTGATGCTGTATTGAGAGCGGCTTAAATAATAAATAGCGGCGTCTCTGCGCATGGTGTCTTTAATTTCTTGGTAGGACGAGTTCTCTTGTTTTAGGCGGCGGCGTAAAGTTTGCGGTGTGGTATTTAATATTTTCGCCACCGTTTCGAAGTCTGGAAATTCTTCGCGGAAATCTTTGCCAATAATGCTACGTACTTGGGCGGTGACACTGTTGTCGTTATCTGGAATTACAATCAGGTTACCTGGTGCTTCTTTCAAAAAGGTTTTCAGAGAGTCTTCCGTTTGCATCACTGGTAAATCCAGTAGCTTCGCAGGAAACACCAATGAGTCGTTATCTTGACAGAAATTAATGGGGCAGCGAAACAACGTTTGATACTCATCGCTATAAGCGGGTTTGGCTAAGGAAAGGTTTACTTCGCTTAATAAAATGCGTTGTCCACAAAGCCAACTAAAGAAACGATGTATCAACACTAAAATGCCATCGGTAGTGCTATGGTCCCAGTCCATATTTGGGTTATCCCAGCGCATACTGATATAAGCAAGTTCGCCACGCTTAGATACTTTAAAAGACACGTCCTCCAAAAATAAATTATAAAATTTGGTGGCCATGAGAAGCGCTCTAAGCAGTGAGCGACAATGAATCACACTTTGGGTCATCATGGCAAAAGAACCAGGCTTTGACCGCTTGATGCCCCCAAGCATTAAAAACTCATCTTTAACACTTTGCACAACTTCTAAAGCGATAGAGACATAGTGCTCGCTGGGGATTCTGGCCGTCGGTTCTTCAATCAAAGAGGGTGGGATATCACGTTTGGTGAGCAACTGCCTGGTTTCCATTCCTGCGCTTTCTGCGCGTGCCAAAAGGCCCTGTAGGTAATGAATGGAAACTGTATTGGCTTTCATAGGTCTCGCTCTGGCGGAATCAATGGCACATCTTGCATCACAGCTTACATTTTCGCAAATTGTAAAGTATTTAGGCGGGGATGCGTGATTTCGTCAGGGATTTTGAACGCTTTTGTCATTGGAGTAACACGGCTAATCCACTACTTTCTATGCTAGCAAAATCACATATAAGGTATTAACCATGGCTGGACCCTTAACTTCGTTAAAAATACTAGATTTCTCCACCTTATTACCGGGACCCTTTGGCTCTATGGTGCTTGCTGACTGGGGTGCGGAAGTTGTTCGCATTGAATCCCCTACACGGCCCGATATGGTAAGGATGTTGCCGCCTCAAGATGATGGAGTATCGGCAGCTCATGGGTTCTTGAATCGCTCTAAAAAATCCTTAGCGCTAGATCTAAAGAAACCTGCAGGTGTGGAAGTGGTAAAGCATTTGGTAGCTGACTACGATATTGTTATCGAGCAATTTCGACCCGGCGTAATGGATCGCTTGGGCGTGGGGTATGAGGCACTAAAGGCAGTTAATCCAGGGGTTATCTATTGTTCTATCACTGGTTACGGGCAGACCGGTCCTTACAAAAATCGTGCGGGACATGACATGAACTATTTGTCCATTGCCGGTATTACTGGATATAACGGTCGCAAATCTACAGGTCCTGCGCCAATTAATGTGCAAGTAGCTGACGTGGCTGGCGGCTCTTACCATGCCGTTATGGCAATTCTGGCGGCGGTGGTACATCGTCAACAAACGGGAGAGGGGCAGTATCTAGATATCAGCATGACTGACGCAGCCTTTTCTATGCATGCGCTTACAGCGCCGCCTGCTTTAGTGGGGGATATGCAACCTGAACTAGAAGCGACTCAGCTGAATGGTGGTACTTTCTACGATTGCTATGAAACTAAAGACGGCCGTTACTTTTCCGTGGGTGGGTTAGAGCCACAGTTTTTTGCGCAATTTGTTGGCGCCATGGGGCACCCAGAATGGTCGGGTAAAGGTTTAGCTTTAAATGCAGAGATACAGGCAGGACTTAAGCAAGATATAGCTGAAGTCATGAAGACCAAGACGTTTGCCGAGTGGCAGGAAGTGTTTGCTAATTTAGATTCTTGTACTGAACCGGTGTTAACGTTTAAAGAGGCTTGCGAACATCCTCAAATTCAAGCTAGAGAGTTGTTAGTAGACGTACCCAGTGGTGAAGGTAAGACTCAAAAACAATTGGCGTCACCGGTGAAATTCTCAACTACCCATCCCGAGTATCACCATACCGGTTCTGCTCTGGGGGCTCATACCGATAGCATTTTAACAGGTGCAGGGATGAGCGAAGAGCAAGTGGCAGAATTGAGAAAGGTGGGTGCGATACTGTAGGCCTTTCGCACAAGCATAAAAAAGGCGGCTATTTAGCCGCCTTTTTTATTCAACGTTTAATCTACCATTCGCTACGACGTTTTCTACCGGACATTTTTGGAATCATGACAGCCATTAATGCACCTAAAATAACCGCAATAATGCCCCACTTGATACCTTCTTTAAGGTTGTCTTCTCCTAAAATGGCGTTCTCCGCCTTAAGATTTTCTAGTTCAACTTTTAATAGCTCTGTGCGCTCCTGTAGCTCACGATAAGAACGTTCTGTATTGAGTGCGTTCTTTGCCGTACGACGGATGTCATCCAGTTCTTTTTGCAGAGTGCTGTTGCTGGAATCTAATTGTGAGCGCAACGACTTTAATGTGTTTAGCTCACTTTCTGTTTCGTTAAGTTTTTGCTTTAGAGCTTGGTTTTCTGCAGAGGTTTTTGCGAGTTTTTCATTGGCACTTTTGAGTAGGTCTGCTGCGACACGCTGATCGGTTAGGTATTGGGATTGGATCCAACCTTCTTGTGATCGGTAGCGCACTTTTGTCCACTTGCCGTCGTTCGATTCACTTAGTACTTCCATGGCGGTACCGCTTTTCAGGAAGTTAATGATTTTGTAGCCATTGGTGGGGCCGGCTCTAAGATCAACGCGTAATATGTCGTGGATATAAACGGTTTTAGCCATCGCTGATCCAGAAAATAGGCAGAATATAGCGATTACAAGAGCACGTTTTCCTTGTTGGTTGCAATGCAACATATTTCTCAACATGAACATGTTTAAAGAGATCCTAATGGTGGTCTTTAGCAATTAAGGTAATACTTTTTTATAAGGTTTGACGACAACTTTTTCATAAACACCCGCTTCGATATACGGATCGGCATCAGCCCATGTTTGGGCGGCCTCTAAGGAGTCAAACTCGGCAATTACTAAGCTGCCAGTGAAGCCTGCGTCCCCAGGTGTTTCGGAATCTATTGCTGGAAATGGGCCTGCTACTAACAAGCGGCCTTCGTTCTTAAGTATTTCAAGGCGCTCAAGATGTGCGGGGCGAGCAGTCTGTCGCTTTGATAAACTATTCTCCACATCTTCGCTTACGATGGCATACCACATAATTAGTCTTCCGCTCCTGGTTTGTTGACGGTCTTTTCTTCATTGGTTTCTTTCATGTATCGAGATAGGTGGATAAATTGCAGTACAAAGAACACTAGATTTAGCGAGCTTAAACCGACCAATCTGAACGTGACCCAGGTTTCCTCATCATAATTAAACGCTACATAGATATTCAGAAGCCCAACCATGATAAAGAACATGACCCAGCATAGATTTAACCATGGCCATTGATTTTGCGGCACGTTAATTTCTATATGAGGTGCCTGTTTCATGAGGCCTTTGATCAGCTTTTCTAGCACGGTTTCTTTGCTGATTAACTGACCGCCAAGAAAGATTGATGCAAAGATCCAGTTCACAACGGAAGGCTTCCATTTAATGTAAACGGGATCGTTGAGGAAAATTGTAAAGCCACCAAACACTAGTAAGACTAAAAAAGTATAAAAGTGTAATTTCTCTACGGTGCGACGTCGTGCATAATCCAGCGCTAGTTGCAGAGCTGAGGCGCCAATTAACACCCCTGTGGCTAAAATCATATCCTTGGTTAAGAAATAGGTCCCTGCAAACACTACCACAGGAAAAAAATCAAAGAGTTGCTTCATTGCGTTCCTGGCGCCATTCATACATTTTGGTGCCCAATGATAGAATATTTGCCGTAATTAAGCACGAATCAACGCACAAACTTATGATGATAAATGAATACGATTTACACGCTCACACCACTTGCTCAGATGGCACTTTAACGCCTGAAGAGTTGGTCTCTTTGGCTCATGAGGTGGGGGTTTCCCATCTTGCGATCACCGACCACGATTCAGTGGAGGGTATTGTCTTGGCTAAAAAGTGTGCAAAAGTGGTAGGGTTAGGGCTTATTTCTGGCGTGGAGATTTCCAGTCGTTGGTCCAATATGGATATTCATATCGTTGGTTTGCAAGTCAATGAGGCTGACGAGCAACTCTTACAGCGCTTGCAAAGCCAGCATCAACAGCGATTTCAGCGAGCCGAAAAGATTTGCCGAAAATTACAGCAAAAGGCGGGTTGCGAAGATTTATATCCAACGTTGCTAGAACGCACTGCTGGTAAGCCTCCTGGACGCCCCGATATTGCCAAACTATTGATCGAAATTGGCAAGTGCAAAACCATGAATGAGGCGTTTCGTAAGTACTTAGCAATGGGTAAGCAAGCCTATATCAGTACTGAATGGCCAGAGATCGAAGAATCTATCCAATGGATCCATGATGCAGGGGGCATGGCTGTATTGGCACACCCTTCAAGATACAAATTGACACGCACTAAACTTTCACGTCTTATAGCCTGCTTTAAAGCGGCGGGTGGGCAGGCCATCGAGGTCTCTACCACCGGGCAGGATCCTACTAAGACAGCGCAACTGGCAAAGTTTGCTGAGGAATATGGATTGTTGGCATCAACGGGGAGTGATTTTCATAGCCCCGCCATGCCATGGGTTCAGCTCGGTAAGGCACCGCCACTGCCCAAGCTTTGCACACCGGTTTGGACGGCCTTTTAAAGGTTTCTCAGTAGTTTTTTAGATATAGCTTAAATAGGCACAGTAGTGACGCAGATATTTAGAGTTCACCCAGAAAATCCACAGAAACGTCTGATTCGCCAGGCAGTGGAGATGCTCCGTAAAGGGGCTGTGGTGGTGTATCCCACCGACGCTTCTTACGCTATCGGTTGCGCCCTGGGCCACAAAAATGCCTTGGAAAAAATCATCCAGATTCGTCAACTTGGCGAGAAGCATCATTTCACCATTATGTGCCGAGATTTATCTGAGTTGGCCGTATATGCCAAGGTCGATAACGTCGCTTTCCGCTTGCTGAAACATAACACGCCAGGGCCCTATACCTTTATTCTAAGGGCTACGTCCGAAACTCCGCGACGTTTGATGCACCCTAAGCGAAAATCCATTGGTTTGCGGGTTCCGCAGAATCCCATCGCTTTAGAGTTGTTAGAAGAACTCAATGAGCCGCTCATGACATCGACACTGCAACTACCGGGTGACGAGTATCCCATCATTGATCCAGAAGAGATTAACGACCGCATTGGTAAGCAAGTTGACTTAATACTTGATGGCGGCTGGGGTGAGATGGAATACACCACTGTTGTGGACATGTCTGATGAGGCCTTCGAGGTGATTCGCGTCGGTAAAGGTGACCCATCTCCCTTTGAACCTTAACTCATTTGGTAAGTGATAATTTAGATTAACCCTCTTCAATATATGCCGCTATAATGGCTCACTTATTGATTGAATCCGGCTGTTAATCGGGCGATCAAATTTAGTCCTTGGGGATAAACAGCCACACAACAAGATCACAATGGGAGTTAATCTTGAGTTCAAGTTCAGCGGTATCCGAGCAGCGCGTGCTGTCTGGGATGCGACCCACGGGGAGTCTGCATTTAGGTCACTATCACGGTGTGTTGCAGAATTGGGTGAAACTTCAGCACGAATATGAGTGCTTCTTTTTCGTCGCCGATTGGCATGCTTTAACAACCCACTACGAAGATCCTCGAGTCATTGAACAGTCTGTTTGGGATATGGTGATCGATTGGTTAGCTGCAGGTATTAACCCTGGCTCAGTGACCTTGTTTGCCCAGTCTCAAGTGCCCGAGCACGCGGAACTCCATTTATTGCTTTCCATGATGACACCCCTTGGTTGGTTAGAGCGGGTGCCCACGTATAAAGATCAGCAAGAACAGCTCAAAGAAAAAGACCTGGCGACCTATGGTTTCTTGGGATATCCATTGTTGCAGAGTGCAGATATTTTGATCTATCGAGCAGGTCATGTACCGGTGGGTGCTGATCAGATTGCGCACGTGGAAATGACCCGAGAAATTGCTCGTCGCTTTAATCACCTCTATGGGCGTGAGCCTGGTTTCGAGGAATTTGTTGAGCAAGCGATTGCTAAAATGGGCAAGAAGAACGCCAAGCTCTATCGCAAGCTGTTAAAGAGTTACCAAGAGAAAGGCGATGACGAAGCACTGCAGACTGCGCATGCGTTAGTGCGTGATCAGCAGAATATTACGCTGCGGGACAAAGAGCGCCTTCATGGTTTCATTGAAGGCAGTGGCAAAGTCATTTTGCCTGAGCCACAAGCCTTACTGACACCAGCCTCTAAAATGCCCGGGCTGGATGGGCGTAAGATGTCCAAGTCTTATCACAACACCATTTCAATGCGCGAAGCGCCAGAAAGTGTGGATGAAAAAATTCGAACCATGCCAACAGACCCTGCGCGCGTGCGTCGCACGGATCCAGGTGATCCTGAAAAATGTCCCGTATGGCAATGGCATGAAGTTTATAGCGATGAGAAAACTTTAGGTTGGGTTAAAGAAGGATGTACCACTGCGGGCATCGGCTGTTTGGATTGCAAAAAGCCTTTGATCGAATCTGTACAAACTGAATTGGAGCCCATGACTCAGCGCGCTGCAGAATATATTAACAATCCAGATTTGGTGAAAAGTATCGTTGCCGAAGGTAACGAGAAAGCTCGAGAAGCTGCCAAACAAACCCTAGAAGAAGTTCGCGAAGCCATGGGCTTGGCGTATCGTTAGGTTAACTATTCATGTCAGAAACAACATTAGAACAACAAACATCTGACGAGCCGGAGGCCGCGGGTTCTGAAACTAATGTGGCGCCTGAAACTAGCGGGCCGCAACAAGAAGAAATGCCCTTTGCAATTGTGCAGGGTGAAGCCCTCACCGAATTGCCAAAAGATCTCTATATCCCACCCGATGCGTTGGAAGTTATTTTAGAGGCCTTCGAAGGCCCTCTCGATCTATTGCTTTATCTTATCAAGCGACAAAACCTCGATATTCTCAATATTCCTGTTGCTCAAATAACAGCGCAATATATGAAATACGTTGAGATTATGAAGTCACTTAATCTGGAGTTAGCTGCAGAATATTTGGTCATGGCGGCGTTGCTGGGTGAAATTAAATCTCGTAGCTTGTTGCCGCGACAAGAAGATCTTGAAGATGATGACTTAGATCCTCGTGCAGAGTTAATTCGTCGCCTGCAAGAATATGAGCGCTACAAAAAAGCCGCGGAAGATATTGATGAGTTGCCACGAGTTGGGCGTGAGATTCATGTGAGCCAGGCTCAGCCACCCGATTTCAAGCGTGAAAAAGCACATCCAGAAATAGATTTGAAAGAAGTACTATTGGCTTTCAAGGAAGTGTTGCACCGTGCGGATATGTTTGAAAGCCATCAAGTGCAATTGGAAAAGCTCTCAACTCGAGAGCGTATGGCTCAGGTGTTAGATGATCTGCGCGGTGAGCGCTTCGTTCCCTTCGTCACCTTATTTCAGATTGAAGAGGGTCGCTTAGGTGTCGTGGTGACCTTTCTAGCCATTTTGGAATTGGTAAAAGAATCATTAATTGAAATTGTGCAAAGTGAAAGCTTCGGCCCTATTCATGTGAAAGCGAGAGCGGGTGAAGCAGAAGAGCATTTTGAATTAGAAAACGATAGTGGGGAGCTGTTGGTTTAATGTCCTCGGAAGAAAACACGCAAGTGCAAGAAAAACAAGAAAAGCAACAAACAGAAAACGCGGAAGCGAATAACGCTGGGGAGTCTGCGTCAGAGCCCACTGCTGAGTTAAATGAATCAACTGAGACGTCAGAGGATGTTGTCACAGAACAGGTTGCTTTAGCGGATGAAACTGAAGAGACGGAAGGTGAAGACACCACAGATTCAGCCGTTGAATCTGATGATGCCGTCGAAACAGAAATCGTTGCTGTATCCGCATTGGAATCTGAAGCTGATGGCAGCGAAGAATCTGCGACTGAAGCGACAAAAACAGGTGCGGATATCGAAGTTGACTTCGATAAGTTAAAGCAAATTGTTGAGGGCGCTATCTTTGCAGCTGCTAAACCGATGACCATCGATGGTTTGGGCAATCTGTTTTTAGAGGATGTAAAACCCACTAACGAAGAATTTAAAGCGGTGCTCGATAGTCTCATGGAAGATTATGCCAATCGCGGTGTGCAACTCAAGCTGGTTTCTACAGGTTATCGTTTCCAAGCCACTGAAGATGTTGCTCCTTGGGTGAGTCGTCTATGGGAAGAAAAGCCGGCCAGATATTCCCGAGCTTTGCTGGAAACCTTAGCGCTAATTGCTTATCGCCAACCGATTACCCGTGGTGAAATTGAAGAAATTCGCGGTGTAAGTACCAGTTCTCATATCATGAAAACGCTTCAAGAGCGTGAGTGGATTCGCGTCGTTGGTCATCGAGATGTACCGGGTCGTCCAGCGATGTATGCAACCACCAGAAACTTTCTTGATTACTTCAATTTAACCAATATTGATGAGTTACCTTCATTGGCAGAAATCCGTGATCTGGATGAAATAAACCGCGAGCTAGATCTAGCTGCCGGTGATGTAGCCGCCCCTGAAGCAACTCCTCAGGTAGAAGGTCAAGCGGAGAGTTCAGAAGGTGAGCCCGACTTAGAAGTCGAGCAGGAGCCGAGTGCTGAACTAGAAACCGATGACCTGACTCAAGAAGTTGGTGAAGAACCTTCTCCTGTGGGTACAAATGATCAAGAAACAGAGGCCGAAACCAACTAAAGCGGTTATACTTGGACGAAAGTGGGCTAATTTCAGCCACATAGCTCCCCGTGAGGGGATGCCAATTTGCTCCTGTTGGCTCCGTCGACGAAAGCGCGCATTGTTTTAGTTTGTTAAAACTCTGCTCCGCAAGCGCAAATAGTGGTATTCTTGATCTGGCTGTTATTTAACCATTTTTTCATCTCTTTGAGTTATTCATCGAATTCGTGCATCTGTCCTGTGAAGGGTGGATTTTATGCGCTAAGCAGCTTTGGAAGGCTGGTGGTCGATGGCCATTTAAGGACGTTAGCAGTCGCGTGATGCGACTTGTAATGATGTCCAGCGTGGATAGCTAGGGTAGCAATAGTTTGCGTGAAAGCTTATTGAGATTTGCCTTATGGTTTGGGTGAAGGAACCGTCTGTTGTATGAGTGAAAAAATACAAAAAGTCTTAGCGAGAGTTGGGCTTGGCTCCCGCAGAGCGATGGAAGACCTTATTTTGGAAGGTCGTGTTAGTGTGAACGGTCATGTTGCCAAGCTTGGCGATCGTATCACCGAAAAAGATCAACTACGTGTCGATGGTCGGCCCGTTAAATTCACATCGGCTGAAGAATCTCGCCGTCGTGTTATTCTCTATTACAAACCTGAGGGGGAAGTTTGTACTCGTACAGACCCCGAAGGGCGACCTACTGTTTTCGATCGCTTACCCAAGTTGAAGAACGAACGTTGGGTGGCTATCGGACGTTTAGATTTGAATTCCCAAGGCTTGTTGTTATTCACCACTGATGGTGATTTTGCTAACTGCCTAATGCATCCTTCTGCTGAAGTTGAGCGTGAATACGCGGTTCGAGTTCACGGTGAAGTCACAGAGAGAATGCTCGAGAGCTTGACTACCGGTATTCAGCTGATGGATGGCCAAGCGAAATTTGATGAGATTATCGATGCTGGTGGTGAAGGTACTAACCATTGGTATCATGTTGTGTTGCGAGAAGGTCGCAAGCGCGAAGTGCGGCGTATGTGGGAATCTCAAGGTGTACAAGTTAGCCGATTGATTCGTGTCCGCTATGGTACTGTGCACTTACCACGAAACTTGAAAGCTGGTCGCTGGGTTGAGCTTGAGAAAGAAACCATTGATGAAATCGCACGAGAAAGCGGGGCTGGATTAAAGAAACGCACTGGCCTTTATGGCCGCTCGAAAATGCGTGCCGATCGCAGCAACGAAAAGCAAACTAAGCGTGGTGGTTATTTAAGGCGTCGTCACTATTAAGCAGTTAAGTTAGCCTAATCAAAAATAAAAAAACGCGAGTCTGTTACTCGCGTTTTTTTATTTGTTCCAAGATAAAGCTAGGTTTAATTAAGCACTAGATTAGGATCTACGGCGCAGATCTGATTGCGCCCATTGGTTTTGGCTTCATATAAAGAATTGTCAGCACGTTTCAATAAATCTTCTCTAGTCTCTCCACCGCAAAGGGTAGCAACGCCGATACTAATAGTAATGGGGATTTCTTGATTCTCATAAATGCAGGATAAACCCGCGATAGTCGCTCTTAGGCGTTCTGCAGTAATTTTTGCACCTGCCATGTCGGTTTTATTCAGCAACACAACAAACTCTTCGCCACCGTATCGGAAGGTCATATCGGCGCAGCGACTAGTGGTGCGTATAGTCTCGGCGACGGTGCGAAGTACCTTGTCACCAGCGACATGGCCAAAGGTGTCATTCACTCGCTTAAAATAATCTATATCGAGCATTAGTAATGATAGTGGCTGGCGATAGCGCTGTGCTAATTCAAATTCCCTCGCTAACACGTTATCTAAACAGATGCGATTTCCTGCACCGGTCAAGGCATCGGTAAGTGCAGAGCGAATGGCTTCTTGGTAGCGTAAGCCATTTCTTAGCGGGTATACCAAAGACCCGATCAAGTCTTCCATTAAGGTGAGTTCTTCAGCGGAAAACTTTTCGTCTTTGCGGAAAAATGAAAGCTCGCCTAAATAATCATCTTTGGTTTGTAGAACGTAATGGGAAGAGTGGCCAGCGTTGGCTCCCATTAGGTATTCAAAGGTGTTGGCTTTGTGTTCGTAGTTGAGCCCTTCAATCTTAATAACCGAAGACATTTCTTGATAAAAAATCTGCAAAATCTCGGTGAGTTCAATCGTCGTTTGCAACACGGCGTTCAGACGCGCAGCGTGAAGCGCAGCCTTCTGCGAGCGGTGCGCAGAAACTTTGCTTTTACTGCTTGATACGCCAATTAGTTCTCGAGTATCGAAATCTAAAATTCTGGCTGTCATTGCTGTTGACATAACAATTGCCCTTTTGGTTTAGCGTTGTCGCGCCTGTGTCCGCAGGCGCATCCCTGTTGGTTGATTACTAAGCAAGCCAAGACCGTGCCAACTTATAGGGCTGTTTGTTTAGTGATCAGCGCTAAAACTAAAACCAGTTATGCATCAGTATGTTATAGATTGAAAAAAGTGCGAGTCTAGGAGGTGAAAAAGTCTTGACTGGCGGCGGATTTATGACGAGCGGCAGCACTTGATAAGGGGTTAGAGCGTCAAAAAAACATATGTCATGTTCGCTTGTCGCTCTAACCCTTTGATTGTTATGAAAGTTCGTGGTTTAACCCGCTAGAAGAATATAAACGGGCTATTTAGGCTGTGCGTCCAGGCTTTCACCGTTCACTGATAAACTGTCTTTGCCCATTAGATAGGTATAGAGGCTCATGATGTCTTCCGGTGGGCAAACACTTGCCGCATCCTCTGCCGGGTAGGCAGAGGCTCGCATGGTAGTTCGAGTGGCTCCGGGATTAATGCAGTTCACTCTAATGTTGCTGGTATTGGCTAGTTCATCTGCCAGGGTTTGCATCATGCCTTCGGTGGCAAACTTTGAAATGGAGTATGCGCCCCAATTAGCGCGACCTTTCCGACCCACCGAGGATGTGGTGAAAATAATAGAGCCCGCCTCGGATTGCTTCAGCAGAGGCAGCAGTGTTTTGGTTAACGCAAACTGTGAGGACACATTGACTTTCATGACGCTCTCAAAAACATCGACCTTGTAAAACTCTAAGGGTGTCATATCGCCAAGCAGTGATGCATTCAATAATAATCCGTCCAAGCGGCCGAATGTCTCTTCAATCTGTTCCGCCACTTGCTTGTAATCTGCCTCGGTGGCCGACTCTAAATTCAGGGGCACAATTGCCGGTTGGGCTCCACCTTTAGCTTCAATCTCGTCATAAACTGCTTCTAGTTTTTCCGGCGTACGACCCAGGAGAATCAGTGTCGCGCCCAGCGCGGCATACGTCAGAGCTGCAGCTTTGCCAATACCGTCGCCCGCTCCGGTAACTAGAATGACTTTGTCTTGTAGGAGGGCTTCAGGTGCTTGGTAATCATGCATGTTGTTTTAATCTCGATCTCAAATTTAACAGAAAGATAGCACTAATTTTTCCAGTGCTTGTGGTGAATCCAGAGTGTGATCTGCATTCCAATCAAGGGGATCCTGATCTTGAGGAATATAACCCCAGCTAACTGCGATAGTAACGTTTCCCGCGTTTTTGCCCGATTCAATATCGCGCACGTGATCACCAATGTAAATGGTATTGCTTGGATCCGCATTGATGGCACTGCACGCTTTATAGATAGGCTCTGGGTGAGGTTTGCGGTGGGTGACGTCGTCAGGGCAAATGGCAACAGCACAACGTTCGCTAAGTGCAAGCTGCTCTAACAAGGGAATGGTGAATCGGCTTGGTTTATTGGTAACGATTCCCCAGGGTACTTGCTTGGCTTCCAGTTGTTCTAACAAACTGTTTAAGCCTGGAAAAACTTGAGTATCCACTGCCAGGCGATCGTAATACATATCCAAGAACTGTTGCCAAAGTTCTTTAAAGCCTGGTTCACCTTCTTTCAGACCAAAACCCAATTCCACCATAGCCCGAGCTCCGTTGGATACCTGTTGGCGAATGGCGCTAGCTGGAAGTGGTGCTTTGTTTTTTTCTTCGAGCATTAAATTTAAGGTACGCACAAAGTCTGGTGCAGTATCGATTAAGGTACCATCGAGGTCGAAGAGTACAGCGTCCAGTTGATTCATTTTTATGCCCGCATTGAGGTTGCTTTAAGTTATGGCTGTTTTTGCGTATGCATAAAATAATTAACGTCCACATCGTCGCCTACTTTGTAGGTATGGGTTAGTGGGTTGTAACTCAATCCGCTTACGTCATGTACCTTTAAATCCACATGACGTGCCCACGTTCCGAGTTCGGACGGTTTGATAAATCGCATGTAATCATGCGTTCCTCTGGGAACGAGATTGAGGACGTATTCTGCGCCGACAATGGCTAGCATGTATGACTTGGGGTTGCGGTTAAGTGTTGAAAAGAAAACGTGACCATCGGGCTTAACCAGGCGGCTGCAAGCGTCAATCACTGACGCAGGGTCGGGTACATGTTCCAGCATTTCTAGGCAGGTTACTATGTCGAAGCTTTCAGGTTGTTGATCAGCAAGCTCCTCCACGGGAATCTTTTGATAGCTAATGTCAAAACCGCTATCTTTTGCATGTTCAGCAGCGACGTCTAAATTAGCTTGGGCTAGATCAATCCCTGTTACTTGCGCGCCATATTGTGCTAGCCCTTCTGAGAGAATGCCGCCCCCACAACCAACATCTAACACTTTTAATCCAGATAGCGGTGCGCGATCATTGATGTATTCCAATCTTAACGGATTAATCTCGTGTAGCGGTTTAAACTCTCCGCTTAAATCCCACCATTTGTCGGCAATGGATTCAAATTTAGCTAGCTCGTGCTGGTCGACATTGGTGGAATTGTTTACTTCGTTCATGCGAGTTCCTTAACAACAATTGCCTTAGTTTTGTTGATCTGCTGCGGCAATTTTTTGGTGCCACTCTTTGCTGCGTTGCATAATGCTGTCGCAATTTAGAGTGAGCAATTGTCTGTTAGTCATTAATGCTTTACCCGCCACCCAAGTGTCAGACACTTTGTCCGCGGTAGTAGAGTAAACCAGCTGTGAAACTGGATTATAAAAAGGGCTAGTTTCTGGTGATTGGGTATCTACTGCAATGAAGTCTGCAGATTTGCCAACAGCTAAGCTGCCAGTCACGTCGTCTATGCCCAGGGCTTTTGCTCCGTTGATGGTTGCCATTTGTAGGGCTTGTTCCGCAGGAATAGCGGCGGGATCTTCAGCAACCCCTTTCGCTAATAATGCCGCAGTGCGCATCTCACCGAACATATCTAAATCATTATTACTGGCCGCACCGTCGGTACCAAGAGCAACGTTAACGCCTTGGTTTACAAGTTTTGCGATAGGGCAAAAACCGCTGGCGAGTTTTAAATTAGATTCTGGGCAGTGCACAACATGGGTGCCCGTTTGTGCTAACAGCTCGATATCTTCATCGGTTAGTTGGGTCATATGCACCGCTTGGAATTGCGGTGTCAGCAAGCCCATGTCGTTCATGCGTTCTATTGGTCGTTGCCCATTTTGCTGCTGTGCTTCATCGACCTCATGGGCTGTTTCATGTAAATGAATATGGATGCCCATTTGAGTTTCCACAGAGATAGTGTTCACCCGTTTTAAAGGTTCATCGGAAACCGTGTAAGGAGCATGAGGGCCAAAATTAATATTGATCAAATCATGGCTGCGAAAGTCATCGTGTAATTGCAAGCCTTTGTGTATGTACTCATCTGCATTTTGTGCCCAGGCTGATGGAAAATCTAAAATAGGGAAGGCGAAGCTGGCACGCATGTGTGCTTCATTGGCGACGCGCGCGGCGACATTGGGGAAAAAGTACATATCATTAAAACAAGTTGTGCCGCCGCGAATCATTTCTGCCATGGCTAGTTGAGTGCCGTCATGAACAAAGTTTTCATTCACCCATTTGCCTTCAGCTGGCCAGATATGATCGTTTAACCAGGACATCAACGGCAGGTCGTCTGCTAGGCCGCGAAAAAGCGACATGGCCGCGTGCGTATGGGCATTAATTAATCCTGGCAAAATAATATGATTTGGGCGCTCAACCAGGTTGTCCGTGGTGAAATCGTGTTGGCCAATAGGTTCGATGGCAAGGATCTTAGCTTGATCAACGATAATTGCATGATCTTTCAATACTCTTGCTTGCTCGTCGACAGTAACCACCCATTGGGCGTTGACGATCATCTCCACCTGTTGGCTCATAGCAATTGGTTCCTTTGTTAGCGACTCTCTGTAGCAGCTTGCAGTAACTTTTCGCGCAATATTACCTGAGCGGGCCTATAATGCCCAACGCTGAAGTTAGCCTTTTCTGTTTTGTTTAATCAAATATTTACCTGAGATCGTCTTATGTCACCAGAGTCACAAGCCTTTGAAGCCATTCGCTGGGAAAATAATCAACTCGCTTTATTGGATCAGCGCAAATTGCCTTTGGAAGAAACTTGGATTTCGCATGATCAAGTAGAGCAGGTGGTGGACTCTATTCGCGATATGGTGGTTCGCGGTGCGCCAGCTATTGGAATAACCGCAGCCTATGGCGTTGCTATTGCCGCTAAATGCCAATATCAACAGCATCAGCTTCAGTGGAAATCATCAATTGAAGCTGATCTTGAAAAGTTGGCGGGGTCTCGTCCTACAGCCATTAATTTGTTTTGGGCAATCGATCGCATGCGCGCTGTGATTGGTAATTTGCCTGATGATGTCGATCCATTTGCAGCGCTCGTGTCTGAAGCGCAACTCATCCATCAAGAGGATATTCAGGCTAACCTTACGATGGGGGATTTGGGTGCCGACCTAATCAAGCAGTCTGACAAGCTTGGCATGGGGGTGATTACCCATTGCAACACAGGCACGCTAGCAACGGGTGGCTATGGTACGGCACTAGGGGTGATTAGATCCGCTCATCGAGATGGTGCCATTGGTCAGGTGTTTGCTGATGAAACACGGCCCTGGCTCCAAGGAGCTCGTTTAACGGCCTGGGAGCTTTGTAAGGACGGAATTCCTGTGACGCTCAACGCAGATGGTGCAGCTGCACATCTCATGTCTACAGGGAAAATTGGTTGGGTGATAGTGGGCTCCGATCGTATTACAGCGAATGGTGATGTGGCCAACAAAATCGGTACCTATTCGTTGGCAGTGCTTGCCAAATATCATGGCGTGAAATTCATGGTGGTGGCTCCCACATCCACTTTTGATATGAGTCTTTCAAGTGGTGCTGATATCCCTATCGAAGAACGTTCTGGCGATGAAGTTTTGACCATTGGTGAGCGAGCCATTGCGCCTGCAGGATGTGCGGCCTTTAACCCCGTTTTTGATGTGACTCCAGCTGCACTTGTGGATGCTATTGTTACGGAAAAAGGGGTGATAGAGACCCCAACTTTGGCCTCTGTTGCGGCGGTAGTCTCTGCGGCTTGAAAATAGCCTCTAACTTGTTGGAAATTACGCAAAAAAATGCCCGAAAGGTTAGGGCTTGTAGGGGGTTCTGTGTTAGGATTGTGTGCTTAAATTTAGCTCA
>JAKSAW010000455.1 GCA_022361455.1 Pseudomonadales bacterium
GTCAGCGAGGACTTCAACTGCACTTGCCCGGACGCGCAGTTCCACCAAAAGACCTGCAAGCACGCCTATGCGGCCCGCTATTACCTCAAGGCGGAGTGGGACACGCCAGAGGGCACGATCGTCCAAGAGAAGCGCATCAGCCGCCCGCAAGCCTGGGCAGCATACAGGCAAGCCCAGACCTCAGAACTGAGGCGCTTTGATGAACTCTTGGCCGACCTGGTCCAAGGCGTCCAAGAGCCGCCCCAAGGCATGGGCCGACCGCGCGTGCCCTTGCGCTCGCAGCTGTATTGTGCCATCCAGAAGGTCTATTCTCAGCTGTCCTCAAGACGCGCTTATTCGCTCTACGAGCAGGCCCAAGAGAAGGAGCAGATCAGGGCCGCCCCCTCCTACAACGTGGTCAATGTGGCCCTCAACAAGGCAGAATTGACCCCCATCCTGCACCGTTTGATTACTCTCTCTGCCTTACCCCTAAAGGCCGTTGAGACGCGCTTTGCCATTGACAGCTCGGGCTTTCGCACCCGCTCCTTCGGCCCGTATGCCCAGGAGAAATATGGGATGGACCGCCAGCACCAGTGGATCAAGGCGCACATCTGCACGGGCGTCAAGACCAATGTGATAACCGCCGTGGAGATCACGGATGGCCATGCGGGCGACTCGCCCCGGTTCAAGCCCCTGGTGGCCTCAACGGCCCAGGGAGGCTTTGATATGCAGGAGGTATCCGCCGACAAGGCGTACGGCTCGCGGGCCAACTATGAGGCCGTGGATGAGGTGGGTGGCCGGGCCTACATTCCCTTCCGGTCGAACATAACGGGCAAGAGCAGGGGCAGTCGGTTGTGGCGCAAGATGTTCCTGTATTTCCAGCTCAACCAGGAGGCGTTTAACCGGCACTACCACCAGAGAAGCAACGTGGAGACGACGTTTAGCATGGTCAAGGCCAAGTTCGGGGACAAGGTGAGAAGCAAGAACGAAGTGGCCCAGGTCAATGAGCTATTGTGCAAGTTTGTGGCGCACAATATCGTGGTGTTGATTCATGAGGAGGCGGAGTTGGGGATTGAGGCGGTGTTTAGAGAATCCCCTCCTTCTTTGCCAGCTTGAGCAATTTCTCAAACGA
>JAKSAW010000550.1 GCA_022361455.1 Pseudomonadales bacterium
AATTAAACTGCTTCGTAATATAGGGGAGAGGAATCTGATTGAGCGTTAATCTCTTCTCTAACGATATCTCGTGCCATCAACGCGCACTTCCCACACTGTGTAGCTACATCATATTGCTTGGACACTTCTTTGAACGAGCTTGCACCACTTCGAACAGCTTCCTTTAGCTGAGAGTCGGTTATTCCTTTACACAAGCAAACGTACATTGAATTGGCCTCGTGACATTTAGTAGATGATGTAAATTTACAGTTAATGATAATTATTGTCAATTGCAATATTGACGCATTTACACTTGATAACACTAACTAATATCAATGTAACGGCAAAAAAAATCCCGGCGCCTGGGGGGGGAGCCGGGATAAGACCAATAGGAGTTAAATATGCGGTACACGATCCTCGGTACCTGGACCTTACGGCCCAACCGATGTTCATTCTCACGTTTGGGGGGAAGTGAGCAACACCAGTAATTGTAAGTATTACCAAGGATGGGAAAAGCGCCAGCCGATTTACCGTTTTTTATAAATTGATTTGACATCAAAAGGCGCGACTGCAGAACTGAGAGTAATAACCATTTGTAACCTATTGAATTGATGGGCTAATTAGATTTAGTTAAAAACTCTCTATTCTTCGAAAAGTGACAGTTCTGTTACAGCAGGCTCACTATTTTCAGTGTCTTCGGCTTCGTCGAGGAGTTTTGCTGGAATCTTCTTCTTCGTCTTCGCGCCCATTTTTTGCAGCGAGACCGTTCTATTGACTAAGTTTCCTCGCCCAGTACTCAGACGTTTATGAGCAGTATCATATGCCGCCTGGGCTTTCTGCAGACCTCCACCGATGTCTTCTAGCGATTCCACAAACAGCACAAACTGGTCATGTAAACCGCCTGCCGTTTTTGCAATTTCTTGGGCATTTTGATTCTGATATTCATAGCGCCAAATGTTTTGAATAGTTCGCAAGGTGACTAACAACGTAGAAGGACTAACCACCATAATATGCTTATCAAAGGCATCCGCGAAAAAGCCAGAATCCATCTCTAACACTTTAAGAAAAGCGCCTTCTACCGGTACAAACATCAATACAAAATCCAAGGATCGCAAGCCCGATAGATGTGCATAATCTTTGCGACTGAGTTGCTTAATATGATCCTTTAAAGATTGCGTAAGCGCTGCCAAAGCTTTTTCTTTGTCCTCTTCTGCTTCTGCAGAGCAATAGGCTTCCCATGCAACCAAAGACACTTTCGAATCCACAACAATATCTTTGTTTTCAGGGAGCCTTACAATCACATCAGGTTGGCGTCGCTCACCCTCCTCGCCTTTCAAACTAACTTGTGTCTCGTACTCAATTCCTTTACGCAAACCAGATGACTCCAGAACACGCTCTAAAACCAACTCACCCCAATTACCTTGAATCTTATTATCGCCTTTAAGCGCCTTAGTTAGTTTTAAGGCATCCTCGCTCATGCGTGAATTAATATCTTTGAGACTGGTTATCTCCTTTAACAAAGACACACGCTCTTTGGATTCCTTGTCGTAAACATCTTCTACACGCTTTTTAAAATCGGTAATTTGTTCACGTAGGGGATTTAACAACTGATCCAAGTTTGATTTATTTTGCGCAGTGAATTTTTCACTTTTGGTTTCTAATAACTGATTAGCCACATTCTGGAACTCGACCTTGAGCTGATCTTTAGCCTCTTGCAGCAAATTGAGTTTTTCCTTTAATTCCTGCTGCGACGCATCTAATCTAGCCTGCAACTCACTAGCCTTGCCATGTTCCAACTTCAAGGAGTTCTGTAAGGATTGATTTTCCTGTTCTTTGCTGCTCAGTTGTTTTTCAAGCTCTTCCGCATGAAGCAGTTGTTGTTCCAATTGCACTAGTTTTTTCTGGTTATCATGGTAATTGGACTGCCAATTTTTTTCTTGGGCCACGGCTTCAGCAAGGCGTTGCTCAGTATCCGCTAATTTTTCTTCTATATGTGCCTGACGAGTTCGTAACTGACTAAGCTCTAATTGGCTTTCCGCAGTTAGCTTATCTAACAATGCTTTATTTCGCTGTTGACTAACCATAGCCACCAGCAGCGCACCAACAACAATACCGCCGACAAACAATCCCAAAAAAGCCAGCAACTCATTCCCCATCGCACTCTCAATCACTTATGCATTCCTCATCTTATTTGCCTTGGCAAATAGCTGAAAAAAATTCTCTGTGGTTACTTTTGCCACTTCTTCTACGCTCACACCTTTAATCTCTGCAATCTTTTTAGCAACTTCTACGACATACTTGGGTTGATTCTCTTTACCACGGAAAGGTACCGGCGCTAACCAAGGGGCATCCGTCTCAATCAGTAAACGATCCAATGGGAGTGCGTCCACCACTGCGCGTAACTGATCAGCCGTTCTAAAAGTCACGATACCTGAAATAGAGATATAAAATCCCAGTTCCACAGCCGCCTGAGCCATTTCGAGACTCTCAGTAAAACAATGCATTACGCCAACAACTTCTCCAGCGCCGTGATCTTTTAACGCAGCGATAGTTTGTTCACGGGCATCTCGAGTATGAATAATCAAGGGTAAACCGCTTCTCTTCGCTGCTTCGATATGAGTAACGAAGCGTCGCATTTGCCAATCATTATCCTTTTTACAATAGTAATGATCGAGTCCCGTCTCGCCAATCCCGATCACTTTGGGATGCTCAGCAAACTCCAGCAACTGCTCTATTGAGGGCTCTCGACTTTCCTCATACAAAGGATGAGTGCCTACGGTGGCAAAGACATTGTCATAACGATCAGCTACGGCAATTACTTCGTCCATAGATTCTAGATCAATGCCAATACAAAGGATGTGGCTAACCCCTTGGTTGCGAGCTTCAGCAACTGGGTTGTCCAGGTTATCTTGATAAAGAGAAAGATCTAACTTATTGAGGTGACAGTGGGAATCGACGAACATCCTCGCTCCAAGTAGTGCTTTTCATATTAAGTCCTATTTTGCACTACATGGTATGGGTAGGTCGATCTGATTCAAGAGCACCCGCTAGATAGGTCTCGATTTTCTTCTTTGCAGTATCGTCTTGGTCATTGAATTGAACCCCGATACCCGCTGCACGGTTACCCTGAGCACCTTTCGGTGTTACCCAGACAATCTTGCCAGCTACGGGGATTTTTTCGGTTTCTTCCATCAAGTTCAACAGCAAGAACACCTCTTCGCCAAGCTTATACTGCTTATTGGTAGGTATAAATAATCCGCCATTCTTTATAAAAGGCATATAGGCAGCATAAAGCACGGCCTTATCCTTGATTGTAAGTGACAGAATACCGGATCGTGATCCACCAATGGCCATATTAACTTTCCCAAGAAGAATTGCTTATAAATCAGAAACTAAGCTTTACCTATTTATCCTCTGGTAAGTTTAGCAACCGATTCCCAAGCTGACTAATCAGATCTGGTAATTTTTTAACGGGTTCTAACTATTGCCACCCAATTGGGCCCATTTGATCAATAAGGCTTCTATCAATAGTTGTAAATTGGGATTTGCCTGGCTAGAGAGAATACCCCGAACTTGAATTAGATAATCATAGAATTCATGGGATTGCGCGGTGGGTAAGCGAGCTTGCAGCTGCTTGTAGAAGGGAATCAAGTCCCGGTTGCTAGCATTCTCCGCGCCGGCAACACAAAAGCGACTGTAATCAATCTGCCATGCCAACAGCCAATGAATGATTTCCAGCAAGGAGAAGGATTGCCAAGTCTCAGCCGCCTTCACTGGATCTAGCTTACCCTCGAACACCGCAATCCAAGTTTTTACGATCGCTTCACGCTCTTTCAACCAATCACGATCGTTCAACTGCACTGCTGTAACGGGTGCGCCATTCGCAACACTCAGCAGCTGTGAAGCTTTCTGTTCATCGCCTACAAGATCCGATAACCAGGCAGTAGATTCAGCGCCTGGAGGAATCGGAAAATCGATGGACTGGCAACGACTGCGAATAGTAGCAAGTACACCGGAAATCTGGTGTGACACCAGCAGCAGTAAGGTGTTCACACCCGGCTCTTCCAGGCACTTCAGTAAGGCATTGGAGGCATTCACATTCATTGCTTCGGCAGGGCAAATCAAGATAACCCTGTAACCACCAAACTGAGCACTCTTACTAGAGAACTCGAGCACCTGGCGAATTTGATCTATCTTAATCGCCTTGCCCGCCTCTTCCGGCTCTACCAAAAGTAAGTCAGGATGCGTACCCGCTTTAAGCAACTGGCAACTCTTGCACTGGCCGCAGGCTACACCCCCAGATGGCTGATCACAAAGCATCGTCTGAGCAAAAGCTAAAGCGAACTGACCTTTGCCAGTACCCTGGGGCCCTCTTAGAAGCAAACCATGGGGTAAATGATCCTGCTCCTTGCTCGACAGTAATTGTGCCCAGTAATTTTCTTGCCAAGGTAATGGCGCAACAATGGAATGGACATCCGCGAGCACTAGGACGACCTCGCTTTTATAGATGCCAGCACATCCTGCAATTGGTTCTGAACTTCAGGCAAATCCACCGAAGCATCCACCACATGGTAGCGATCAGGATCGGCATCAGCACGGTCCAAATATTGTTGGCGTACCGCTTCAAAAAAACTGGCTTTCTCTTGCTCGATTCGATCAAGTTCGCTGCGAGCACTCGCTCGGCCCAACCCGATTTCTACTGGCACATCAAGCAAGATAACTGCGTGAGGTCTAAAGGCCCCTTGCACAATAGTTTCCAGTTGCGCAATTAAATCCAATGACAAACCGCGACCTCCACCCTGATAGGCGTAAGTTGCATCGGTAAAGCGATCACACAGAACCCATTTGCCCTGCTCTAAAGCGGGCTGGATTAAAGCATCCAAGTGTTGAGCACGAGCAGCGAACATCAATAATAGCTCCGCGGTATCACACACTTTTTCATCGCGAGGCTGCAATAGTACGTTGCGAATTTCTTCCGCAAAGGGGGTGCCACCCGGCTCGCGCGATGCAATAAACTCAATGTTATTATTTGATAGCCACTCGGAGATAAATTGAATATTGGTGGTTTTCCCAACCCCTTCAATTCCCTCAACAGTGATAAACATACCTTTATTGTTCATGAAATTTATTCTGCTTTTGGTGCTGAGCGATAATCGCTGCGTCTTTTAAGTTGATACTCACGAACAGCTCGATTGTGTGCTTCGAGCGTTTCTGAAAATACATGACTGCCATCGCCCTTAGCGACAAAATACAATGTCTTGCCATCAGCTGGATGCAAAGCAGCATGAATCGCTTCCCGCCCGACATTAGCGATTGGGGTTGGCGGTAAGCCAAAAATCACATAAGTGTTATAGTCCGTTTTTTGTTTTAGATGCACTCGCTTGATATTTCCTTGGTATTTATCTCCCAAGCCATAAATCACAGTGGGATCTGTTTGCAAACGCATACCTTTTCGTAAACGTCTAACAAAAACACCCGCTATTTCCGCTCTTTCAGATTCTACGCCTGTTTCCTTCTCAATAATTGAGGCCATGATCAACGCTTCATAGGGAGTTTCATAGGGTAAATCTTTCATCCGTTGCTCCCATTCTTCCGTCAACACTTCATGTAAGCGTTTGTGGGAGCGCTGCAAGATTTCAATCGCACTCTCACCCTTTGTGTAAAAATAGGTATCAGGAAAGAATTGACCTTCTGGATGCACGCCTGGTTTATTTAAATGTGCCATTAATTTATCAGGATCATCGAGTAATGCTTTGTCACCATCTGTGACGACTAACGTCTCTATTTCTTTTAAATACCTTAAGTAGTCTTTTGCAGTAAGCCCCTCTACTAAAGTCAAACTGTGCTGAACTACATCACCGTCAACCAAGGTCATCAACAAATCATGTGGTGTGGTCACTGAATCAAAATTATATTCACCTGCTTTTATCTTATGGGCTACATCCATATAGCGGGCATAGAACACGAAGGGGCGCGTTTGAGTTAGCGCGCCTAAAGACTCTAATTGAGACGCAACATGCTGAATATTCTGGCCACGTTTTAATTCTATTTTGAATGGCTCTTTGAAAGGCATGGGCGTGTGCATTTGCACATCCAACCATCGATAACCAATCGCAAAACTGGCAAGCGCAATTGCCAATAAAAGAAAACCGATACGTAAAATTATGCTCATGAAAGTAAAGAATGCACTTGTTGTTGAATTTGCAACATAAGATCGCTTTTTGATTGAGACAATTCCTGGTCCATAACTGAACGTACAGGCCAAACACCGAAGACACTATTACACACAAAGACATCGTCCGCTGCCAACAAGTCTTTAATGGTTAAATCGCTTTTGGTTTCAACGTAGCCAGTTGAACCAACACAATGCTCAATAAGATAACGCTGCATAGTACCGTTTACCGCTTGTTTATCCAAGGGTGTGGTAAACAAGGTCTGCTGCTTAATCCACAGAAGATTGCTCATGGTGCACTCTAGCAAGGCGCCATCCGGTAGAGACATGATCCCTTCTTGATAATTACCTTGAGCGAATTCTTGACGAGCTAGAACTTGCTCCAACCGGTTTAGGTGCTTTATGCCTTGCAAGCGAGGGTTCACTGTTATCGGTGTTTCACAGCGATAAAGCCGGATGCCTGGCGAATAATTTTCCTGCGGATAATCAGGCAATTCAAAACCTTGAATAACCACGACTGGATCTGGCGAATCCGGTGGTAAATAGCCTCGTCCACCAACACCTCTAGACACTAAAATTTTGATAATACCTGGATCGTAAGCATCAGCATAACGCTCAAAACTCTCGCGCACTCTATCAAGCCTTACTGGAATACCGAGCGTTTCAGCACCGCTTTCAAGGCGTTCAAAATGGTAGGAATCTAAAACTGGTTTAGGGGAAACACGAATGGTCTCGAAGAGGCCATCACCATAAGCAACGGCCCTATCGTTTACAGATATGGATGTTTTTTCTTGCTCATTAACCCAAATGGGAAATGTGTTCTGCATTTAGCAGCTGGTGCCTTTACTGATATCGTTTGAACACCAATGTACCATTAGTGCCGCCAAAGCCAAATGAATTTGATACGGCCACATCAATTTGTCGTTCTTTGGCCACGTGAGGCACGTAATCTAAATCACAGCCTTCATCAGGGTTATCCAAGTTAATGGTCGGTGGTGCAACGTTATCGCGAATAGCCAATAGCGAGAAGATAGCTTCTACAGCACCGGCAGCCCCCAACAAGTGACCTACCATCGATTTGGTGGAACTCACCATTAGTTCGTTGGCGTGATCGCCAAAAACACTTTTGATAGCGCGCGTTTCCGCAATATCACCTGCTGGTGTTGAAGTGCCGTGAGCATTAATGTAATCCACTGAATTGAGTTCAATGCCAGCATCACGCACTGCATTTTCCATGGATAATGCCGCACCCGCACCGTCTTCAGGTGGCGAAGTCATGTGGTAAGCATCGGCACTTGCACCAAAGCCAATCATTTCGCCATAAATTTTTGCACCGCGAGCCTTGGCATGCTCCAACTCTTCAAGAACCAGCGAACCAGCGCCATCAGCTAGCACAAAACCATCACGGTCTTTGTCCCAAGGTCGGCTTGCCTTTTGTGGCTCGTCGTTGCGCGTTGACATAGCACGAGCAGAAGAAAATCCTGCCATACCTAAGGGTGATGAACCGTTCTCAGCACCACCTGCAATCATTACATCAGCATCACCATAGGCGATTGCGCGTGAAGCATAGCCAATAGAATGGGTACCGGTCGTACAGGCGGTTACCAAGGCAATATTAGGGCCTTTGAATCCATACTTGATGGATATGTTTCCTGAGATCATATTGATGATACTACCAGGAATAACAAAGGGGCTGACTTTGCGGGGGCCTTTCTCTAATAAGGAGATGTGATTGTTCTCGATATTGTGAATTCCACCAATCCCAGAACCCATCGCCACACCAATACGGGCAGCATTTTCATCGGTGGCCTCAATGCCAGAATCCTTAATCGCTTGAATGGCTGCGGCTATACCATACTGAATAAAGCCATCCATTTTTCGAGCTTCTTTCTTGGGGAAATACTCTTCAACGTCAAAATCTTTGATAAGACCCGCAAATTTGGTGGCATGATTTGAAACATCGTAATGATCGATGAGACCTATGCCGCTCTTGCCTTCCAACAACGCTGACCACGTTCCTTCAACATCGTTGGCCAGTGGGCTTAACATGCCGACACCGGTTACTACTACGCGACGCTTAGACACCCTGTACTCCTCCAGTCTTCATATCTTACTTAACTCGCAACCCTATCGTTATTCTGTTACATAACTGTTATTTAGATGAAACAATTTACTAAAAATCCGCCTAAGACAACCAGTAAAAATGCCAAATTTCGGGAAAAAACCTTAAAAATGAACTGATAAGCTTCTAAAACGAAAAAAGGCCGCTACACAAGGGTAAGCGGCCTTTTCATGGATCATCACTATTAAGAGTGAGAATTCACGTAATCGATGGCTTCTTGAACCTTCGTGATTTTCTCAGCTTCTTCATCAGGGATCTCAGTTTCAAACTCTTCTTCTAGCGCCATTACTAGCTCTACGGTGTCTAGAGAGTCTGCACCTAAATCTTCAACGAATGAGGCGTCATTTGTCACTTCTTCAAGTTTTACGCCTAGCTGCTCAGCGACAATCTTTTTGACGCGTTCTTCTACATTGCTCATTTGAATTAAGTCTCCTGTTTGAGTATCCCTTTGTAATAAGGGCCTATAGTTTAAAAAAAACGTAGTGTTCGTTTCAAGCTTCCTGATGAATCTTATTTTATTTCTTTAAGATCATAAGGTTACTTGCGATGCTCCTTGATAAATATCAATAAAATCTACATGTACATGCCGCCATTGACTGGAACAGTTGCCCCAGTGACATAACCGGCCTCATCACTTACCAAAAACGCCACTGCTGCTGCAATTTCTTCTGGCTGACCCAATCGGCCCGCAGGAATCTGCGCTAACATGGCTTCCTTGTTAGCTTCTGGTAGCTCTTTAGTCATATCGGTATCGATAAAACCTGGGGCTACAGAGTTCACAGTAATATTTCGCGAGCCAAATTCTCTTGCCATCGCTCTTGAGAAACCTTCCATACCAGCCTTGGCAGCTGCATAGTTAGCTTGGCCAGCATTCCCCATGGCTCCCACCACAGAACTAATGTTAACCACTCTACCCCAACGAGCCTTACTCATTCCACGCAAACAAGCTTTGGCCATACGGTAAACGGAAGATAAGTTGGTATCAATAACGTTGTCCCATTCATCCTGCTTCATTCGTAACATGATGTTATCGCGGGTGATACCTGCATTGTTAACCAAGATTGTTGGTGCCGCAAAATCCGCTTGTATTTGCTTCAACACAGCATCGACTGATTCTTGATCAGTGACGTTTAAGCAGTAACCCTTACCACCCTTTTCGGCCAAGTAGCCCGAAATAGCTTCTGCGCCACCTTCAGATGTGGCAGTACCAACAACGGTATATCCCGAATCTGCCAACCTTTGTGCGATGGCTTTACCAATACCGCGGCTAGCGCCTGTTACTAACGCAACACGGCTTTGCTCTTCAGACATGTAATCTCCTTTTGGCGTTTATGCCTTGTTCTTATTTAACCATTTCCAATGCTTTTTCAAAGGAAGCAGGATCTTGCAAGCTCACCACCCCCATCTTGCGATGAATACGCTTATTCATACCGCTCAATACTTTACCAGGACCGCACTCTATAGCTGTTTCCACGCCCTGTTCTACCATCTTGTTCACAGACGCAACCCAAAGAACGGGACTATACAGCTGCTTGATTAACTTTTCTTTAATCTTGGCAGGGTCCAACTCAATTTCTGCATCCACGTTATTTACAACAGGAACGTTTGGCGCTTGAAAAGGCGTATCATTAAGAGCTTTCGCT
>JAKSAW010000553.1 GCA_022361455.1 Pseudomonadales bacterium
GACCATCAGCGATAGAGCCATCGTATTGAACTGCAACTCGCCCGATGAATAAATGCCACTCCACATCCGCTTCGAAGGTTTCATACTCATCGCTGCCACCTGGCCCATATCTCATACTTAGTGATGGTAGGCTAGGCGTGTCGGGAAGACAGTTTGACACTGTTCGGCCGGGCAACACACATTGCGCAGCCCCCCCTTCACCTTCGATAAAACGGTTCATGTCTGCAAGTCCGGCCACAGTACTGACATCTTCGGTTTCCCGACCATCAAGCCAAAAATTATTTATCTTTTGAATGCCGTACATATCTTTGAGCATGACCCACATCCCTGGGCGATTGTTCACCGTAATACCAAGGGAGCAGGGATTCATAAGCCCGTCGCAGTTATCAAGGCTAGACAATGGATCACCTTCAAGATGATTTGCGTCGGTAATGGAGGCACCTGGCGTGTAAGTTGCGCTGTCGTCGTAATAGGCGTTCATGGCATAGACAAAATCCATGGCCACACCTTCCTGCCCGGTTACACCAGAGAGCTGTGTGTCGTTGAGAGCAATTAGGCCTGACGCCTTAGCAGGTGTTTGAACCGCCAACAAAGACAGCAGCGAGAAAAAGCAAACAAAAGCAGAACACTTCATATCAACAACCTCATATTCACGCCCGCTTAGTTGCTCGCGCCTAGCGTTGTAATCTTCAGGTGTTGAATGTTCATACCTTCAGCCCTGGAAGCACCGAGATTTACAGCTTCCACCTCAAGCACAGGCGTAACCCCCCCTGCAGCATTGATAATATCCCGTGCACGGTTATCAATGGTTCCTGTGTTAGGCCCACCAGAGCGAGGTCTTAACTCCCAGTCTTCGCATAAAAAACCACAGGTATCAGTTCCACCATTTGTCCTTGCCAACTTAACATCACGATCATTCTCAAGAGTACCTAGTGCAAACCCGAGCATCCTTTCACCCGTCAAATTAGGATTGTCAGGCACCCTCCACGAAGAGCCAGAACGAGAGACGAAGATAATGCCTCCCTCATCTAGCAAATCACCCTTTGTGTATGAAGAATCAACTTGAGTTATGTTGTTAAAATCAATGCTTCCAGAGACGGCAGGGGCATTTGCACCGTTCCACCCATCACATTCAGCTGACCCGTTAAAAAGACCGCTATTGTTTGTACAAAATCCCGGGTCTGCATTCGGGAAATTGGATTGATTCACTTGCATAGCCCCGAGCGAATAGGAAACCGTTTGGGTTGTCGATGTAGTTCCTGAACCAGCAAACCGAACAGTACTGACACCACCTGGTGAATCGGGGAACTTATTCCCCCATGTCACATAGCCGTGAGTTTCGTAATAGCGGTCCGGCCGACCAGACCTTTGATAACCTGTAGCATCAGCAGAACTGTAAAAGTCATTATAGGCTTCGGGATCATTAGGAACCTGCGTCAGCTCAACAATGAAATTGCCATCCTGACTGGCTGTACCTTCCAGGATTAGGGATTGGTAATGCAGCTGACCTAATGGAAGGTAGGCATTTACATCCATGAAGTACATGCCCTCCTCTGGCGCAAAGGTGGGGACACCGAATCCATTATCGTCGGAGGTTTTAGCGACACTGAATCGGTAATCCCCTGATAAACGGTGGTGGTAAATCATACCTAGCGAGTGATCAGTCTGATTACGAAACATCCGGAAAATGGGGCCCGCAATGGAGGCATCCCCCCTGTGATCAAGAGCTGTTCCGTCATCTGCAGCGTTCGAACCATCAGGTTTAAAGTTAGAAACTGGGGCACCGATGATGATTTCCTGATTCTGCAGCAAACCTAGCTGGGTTGTTCCATCATCACTGGTCACTTCCACCTCACCCCAAAACGCCCAACGAAATGGCGATGAGCGGGTGGGGCCAATTAACTCCGCCACGGTATTGTCAATCCCTACCTCCCAACCCGAATCAGTGCTAGCTGGCAAATTACCGCCGCTATCAGGAAGGCGACCCACAGAATCATAGGAGCGCACCCTTAACAAGAACGGGTTGTTAAGATCCGCATACC
>JAKSAW010000554.1 GCA_022361455.1 Pseudomonadales bacterium
GTTACGGCAATGCCGATAATGCCAACAAAGATACTTAGTAATGTGATTTTATTTTCGGCTATCTTCATGTTCTATCCATAATACTTAACGTTCGCAACACCGGAAAATTTATCCGAGTGCTTGCGCTTGTTAGCACTTTTACCTCCAGACATGCGCAGATTCTGAATCATAGAACGAAACATCAAGGGGTTTTGATTTCGCTCTATTTGACGCGATAAGCTGCGCTCTTGCCTTTATGGCCTTATTGGCTGAACTATTTTCATCCCCAAACAAACCAACATAAAGATGCCTAGTTTTACCCTTTTCAATAGCTTTTAAAAAGTGCTCGTCATTAGCTGCGAGTGAATGACCATGTATAAATAGTGCGCCTCCAATACTTGAAAAGCTCCGCTTGCCTTTAGCAAGGTATTCACTGTGCATTATTCGATCTAACTTCTCCATGCTCGTCCCTTCAGCTACGAATAATGGGAAGTAGCTCCTCTCTAGGGCATCTCGGATTTGCTCAATTAGACGTTGACCTGTATTGATCCAGGTATATTTCTGGATTTCTGCACCTGCATCGAAAACATGGAGAGCGCCGTGTAAGTACCAAATATTTTGCCCTCGACTAGTACCAGCCTCCCAAACCACATACTCAGAATCAAAGTCGTTTTCAGAGGTTCTAAATCCATCATCAGATTTTATCTTTGTTTCATTGTCGTCATCGTGCATAACAGCCCAGTAAAGTAGTAAGTCGTAATTTAGCGTATATACACTGTCGAAATTAGAGAGGAATTTCCGACACGACTTATATTCAGCATCATCTATTTCACCCGGCCACTCGGGGTGACTTGACGCTATAGCTTGCACCAAAACCTCTCGCAAACCATCAGCATCTTTTTGTAGCTGCTGAATAAGAGTGGTTGGGCTGCCCTTGTAAGCTGTCAGAACTGCGCTGGCATCACGTAAAACCTTTATGACTTTTTCAAAGTCTTGCGTATCAAGAGCCTCAAAGGCAAGTTTTGCGGAAGGGGAAAGATCGCTAAAGTCAGCTCTTTCAAATAACTTGCCGTATACAAATATGTCTGGTCTACAAGAAATACTAAATCCATTTCCCAGCAAGGCATGGCGCTTAGTGTACTTCTGAGACTGGTCAATTGCTTGCGTGAAGGTAAGCATCATTCCCTCGATTAGTATGGAGTGCTAACGCCTGGTTAAATTGCGCGTCAATTTGAACCATTTGTTAGGCAATTTCCGTAAATATACCATGCACAGCTATAAGCAAAATTAAATACCCCATAATTTTTGCCGATGTACGATAGTCTTTAAATACACTGGTTAGAGCCAGATGATAGCTAGTTAAAATACTCTCAACTATCAGCATGAAGCACAACACAAAAAAAGCAGCGTAAGAACCCCACGCAAAATAGAAATACATTGTGGAATTCTGTGCAATTACGCCACTGATACCTTGACCAAGCATTAGGCCTGAGACAATGGAAAAAATAGTAACAAAAATGTTTGAGGCCCACGAAAGAGCACCATCATGCTTTATATTGGAAGGATCGCCTGGCTGAATATCACTAAAGATTAGTTTAGATGCTCCAACTATTAGAGTTGTGAAGAAAACAATTTTTACCGTAGCATCACCAATCTGCTCCTTCAGTGACAAAAGAAACAAATCTAGTATCTCATTTAATACCACTATATCCATATTTTGCTTAGCAAGCACAGCTAGTATGCTTACGCATAATGGTATTGTAAAATATCTAATATCTTGATATGAATCCTTGATCATTTCTGTGCTTTCTCCTTGCCTAACAGTTTATTCTGCGACACTGTCCTCTGTCCTTTCTATGCCGCCTTATTTTTCAGAGAAACTGAGGCTTGAACCCTAAATTGCATCTAATTTTCAACACCTTAGTAATCCTCATGCGAAAACCTCAAAAATAAGGAGGCAAGAAAAACATGTTCCGCCAGATATGTGTGTTCCCAAAACTGGCCCTGGATTGAAAACCGACAATAACCTAACGCAAACTTGACTGGCAAGCTTAGGAAAAAGGTTTATGATAATTATCAATTTTAAAGATAGATAAACGGAAATATAGTACAGAAAGCGATCAATCAAAGCAGAAACAAGCGATTCATGGCCTGCTTCTAAGCTTCCGATTTAGATGAACTTTTTATGACGGCGCATTAAGCCTGCTTAATCGTCTCAACAACACCAACAGTCGAAGTCACCGCACTTTCAAGCAGAGGAATCTGAGAGGAAAGATAAGAACCACAAAACCAAACCTTTCTGCCATTTATATTTTTAGCTTCGGTTTGCATCTGATTCAATTTCGTACTGGCTTGCATACTTTTACTACTCGCCAACGGCCGAATAAAAGTAACTTTCTTTAACACCTTCTCAGGATTGGGCTCAATAATCGGGTTCCAAGTTTCGAACACCGGTTGATCCCAATTATTCGGCATGACTTGATTCAGCCAAATGGTCGCCATGGTTTTATCTTCGGTATAATTTTCAGGCAGTATAAAATCATACCGATCGCCAAGCCTTGGAATCCTTTGGTGCAAGATCAGTATCGGTATGCACCACCACATCACTGGATTCGAATTCAATATCACTTAAGCATTGTTTTTCTTATTCGAACTTGTGCCCTAATCCTAAGCGGAGGGTTAAGATCCACTTTGCTGCGATATCAGATAACATCCGTTCAATTTCTATGGAAGCGCTTTCTTCTTAACGATATATACAATTACTGCTTTTAATCACTGCGAAATAGCTTAACCAGAAAAGCAAGAAAATTTATCCTCAACCACAATATCAAGGAACTCCTCTAGATATTTAACTTCAGGTTGTGGTTTATATATATGCCAATTTAAATCCTTTCGTTGCCAGTAGATTTTCCATATTTTGCGACTCTTAACATAAGTCGCTTTTGCAACGGGGTTTTCAAACATTTCTTTGGGATTTTCGAAACAAGGCCTAACTTCAAATATCTCTACACTTTGATTTTCGATTCGATAGCTTAGATCTACCATGCGCCTCATTTGAACTGGCGGGCGATGCTTATCGAGAAACTTATCCATTTCCCTCTCGCATCTTTTTATCTCAAATTCACTAATCGCCACATCGAATCCTCAATTACGACACCTATAAACACCATACCACATACTTGTTTCTCGAACTGATACTTCGATAGAGCGACTATAGTAACTCACGTAAAGTTCAGCATCAGACACCATTGAATGGCGCAGTCATGAAGTAGTTGGACTGCAAGCCCTTGTTAGAAGGCATTTGCATTGCTTGTTGTTTTGATATTTTCTTCATTCATTAAGGCGTGTTTCTACTTTAGTTTTGACGCCCATATGGCTAGTTTATGTTTCATCGACAACTGAGATATCTGATCCTGTGGAATGGGCTGGATGACTTTATCGTGTACCAGCAAGCGATATATGTATTCAATTTTTTCTGTGGCAGAGTCTGTAGGCTCGAACTCTACAACGCCTCTTTTTTCTCCGTACTTCATCCCCTCGGCAATGGCCTTTTTCACCAGTTCTTTTTCATTCTTGAGTTTCTTCATAATCAGGACTCTTCGTGTTTTGAGTTTCATTCTAGCAGCTTTATTATGCGAAATAGTCTTTTACTTGCTGCTTTATTTTACGACCGGAATTCCGCTTCGACACAAATTACCTTTGCATTTCAATGAATGAACTCGTCAAATGGCCCAAAGGCACACGCTAGCTACTATTTCGACCCGCCCTATGCCTTCCGTTCACTTTTTAATTTGAATTCATTGCTTTCTTGACCAATTACTATACTCTAGTAGGTATCCCGTTTTGTCATTTATCCTTGATACCTGGCCGAGCGCTCAACTTTTGAGGCAGCCAAATGACAAACTTACGCCTGTGCTACCAAACCATTGAGTTTGGAAAATTAGATATTCACCTCTGCTCATTACGCAACAAACAAGAGTTTTACGATCCCGAAGGCATCGCTGAAGAGCTAGGCATATCTTCGGCTGCTTGGCCTATTTTTGGAATCGTTTGGCCGTCAGGCTTGGTGCTAGCACATCACATGATCAATTATGACATTGGCTCCAAGCGCGTTCTCGAAATAGGATGCGGAACTGCCATAAGTAGCTTGTTACTAAACAAGAAGAACATAGATATCACAGCAACAGACTATCACCCGGAAACCGAGCGTTTTTTAAATAGAAACACTGAACTTAATGGGGACAAACTCATTCCATTCGAGAGAACAGGATGGGCTGACAAAAATGACACCTTAGGCCGCTTTGATCTGATAATTGGTAGCGATCTACTGTATGAAGACGAACATATCGAGTTACTTTCTGAGTTTATTAAAGAACACTCAAACCGGAAATGTGAAGTAATTATTGTTGATCCAGGTAGAGGAAGAAAGAACAAGCTGGCTAAAAAACTGCTTGAGATTGGATACCTATCTTCATTTTCCAAACCAGACAATACAGATTATTTAAGTGCTGATTTTAAAGGTCACATACTTACTTTTTCGAGATCAAATGAGTCAATTACCGCAGCCAAGGAGAAACAATGATAAAAAGACATCGTATTCAATTTCCTAAACAGGAATTTGTTGATCAGCAACAAGATGAATCCTACTTCTATCTCCAAGGCTCTGAAGGATCTAGGAAGATCCGGTTTCATGACTATAACGAAATTTATCAAGTGCCTGGCCTTTATGAGCAAGTTTTCTATGATAGGTTGAAGTGTTCTTCGCCGACAAAAGTTGCAGCAATTCTTGAATCCGCCATAAAACAATCCAATGATCAATTTACCGAGCTACGCGTTCTAGATCTTGGTGCTGGCAATGGTTTGATGGGTGAAGAGCTTAAATCGCGAGGCGCCTCTAGATTAATAGGTGTCGATATTATTCCAGAAGCATCCGATGCGGCCATTAGAGATCGCCCAGGTGTCTACGATGCATATTATGTCGAAGATTTCACTAATTTAAATGTGGAACAGCGCGATGAGATATCTTCGTGGGAATGCGATTGTATGGTAACAGTTGCGGCTCTTGGTTTTGGGGATATTCCCATTAAAGCCTTTATCGAAGCATTTAATGTTATTCAGGATGAGGGTTGGGTAGCTTTTAATATTAAAGAAACATTCTTTAATCGCAGCGACGAATCCGGTTTTTCTCAAATGATCCGAGAATTAATATTCTCTGAATATCTGGATATATCTCACATTGAACGATATAGGCATCGTTTATCAATTGATGGTGAGCCTCTTTTTTATTTTGCAATTGCGGGAAGAAAAAAGGCGGATGTCAGTGAAGCGTTCATACGAGACTTCGATCCCTCCTAACAAGCGACTTTTTCGTAAGGGTGAATCGACATAGCGCTAAGACATGTTACGCTGAGAAGCTCCGACAAAAGCAAGCCAATGTGGCTTGCTTTTTCCCGCTCATTAAGCCCGTTTCATCGACTCCACAACATTAACAGTCGACTTCACCGCACTTTCCAGAAGGGGAATCTGAGAGGAAAGATAAGAACCACAAAACCAAACCTTTCTGCCTTTTACGTTTTTAGCTTCGGTTTGCATCTGATTCAATTTTGTACTGGCTTGCATACTTTTGCTACTAGCCAACGGCCGAATAAAAGTCACTTTCTTTAACACCTTATCAGGATTTGGCTCAACAATCGGATTCCAAGTTTCGAACACCGGTTGATCCCAATTATTCGGCATGACTTGATTCAGCCAAA
>JAKSAW010000471.1 GCA_022361455.1 Pseudomonadales bacterium
ATTTCCACCGGATATTGAAAAGCCAGAAAAACGCCTTCTCGTGCTCTTTCTTCTGGCTCCAGCTCTAACAGGTTTTTACCCTGATAAATAACCTCACCACTGACAACTTCATAACCGGGGCGGCCAGATAACACGTTTGCCAAGGTGCTCTTGCCAGAACCGTTGGGGCCCATAATGGCGTGCACTTCTCCTGGCTTCACTTCTAGTGAAATGCCGTTGAGAATGGTTTTGCCGTCTACTTCTGCAACAAGATCTTTAACCGATAACATGTATTTTAGTACTCCAGGTGTTCCTTCAAGTGCTCAATCAATGGTGAGCCTTACAATTAATTTCTTGTGGGGTGGTAAAAGCTGCTCTTAGCCTACGGAACCTTCAAGGCTAACTTCTAATAACTTGCCAGCTTCAACGGCAAATTCCATGGGTAATTCTTTAAAGACTTCTTTACAGAAGCCGTTCACGATCATCGATACGGCCTTTTCAGGATCAATGCCCCGTTGCTGGCAAAGAAACATTTGATCATCGCTCACTTTCGACGTAGTCGCTTCATGCTCGATGATGCTGTCAGAATTTTTATTCTCGATATAAGGGAAGGTGTGAGCTCCACACTTATCGCCAATCAACAAGGAATCACATTGGGTATAATTGCGAGCGCCATCGGCTTTCGGTGATACGCGTACTAAACCACGATAGGATTGCTGGCTGCGGCCTGCAGAAATACCTTTAGAGACAATGGTGCTTTTGGTGTTTTTGCCCAAATGAATCATCTTGGTGCCGGTGTCTGCTTGTTGCAGATTGTTGGTGAGCGCGACTGAATAAAACTCGCCAATACTGTTATCACCTTTTAATACGCAGCTTGGATATTTCCAAGTAACAGCGGAACCGGTTTCAACTTGTGTCCAAGAAATTTTGCTGTTATTGCCTGCGCATAAACCACGCTTGGTCACAAAGTTGTAGATACCCCCTTTACCGTCTTTATCACCGGGGTACCAGTTTTGAACCGTGGAGTATTTGATCTCTGCGTCACCTAG
>JAKSAW010000555.1 GCA_022361455.1 Pseudomonadales bacterium
AGTTCGGATATGTCCAGTCATTGAATACTATGAAGCCAGTATTAACAGGGTAGGTTGTGCCATCCATCTCGATATGCTCGGTGTTAGTGTGACCACCGAGATAATTATTTTCTTCGAAAAGCGTGATTTCATGATTCTTGTGCAGCAGGTAGGCACAAGTTAGTCCAGATATACCTGAGCCGATAATCGCAATTCGCTGCTTTTTGGTGTTGTCCTTCACCTCATTAATGCCGTTACTCATGATTGTTTAGCTCCATTATTTGTCTCATTAGCGGCACATTCAGCATAAATTTTTGCTGGCACTGGGTTTAGGTCTCTAACAATGCCTAAGGCTGCCATTCCTTTTAAGATGTAGTAGGTAATATCTATTTCCCACCAAAAGAATCCTTGCTTAGCGGATCGGGGCCAGCGATGGTGGTTGTTGTGCCAGCCTTCTCCGAGTGTTAGTAATGCCAAGAACCAGTTGTTGCGGCTATTATCCTTGGTGTTAAAGCGGCGCTTACCCCAGCAGTGGGCGAGGGAATTAATGGTGACTGTAGAATGGAAAAGCAGTACCGTGGAGATAAAGAAACCCCATATGATCAGTTGTAAGCCGTTGGTTTGTAACTGTGGTGCATAGATTGCTAATAGTTCTCCTAAACCATAAATCGATAATCCAGTAGCAACAGGCACTAACAGGTCATAGCGATTTATGAATCTAAGTTCAGGGTAAACATTGAAATCTTTAATGCGGTGGTACTGGGTTTTAAAACTTGCATCGCAGGTAAACCAGCCTACGTGACTCCACCAAAAACCTCTTTGAGCAGGAGAGTGAAGGTCTTTCTCTTGGTCAGAGTGCTGATGGTGATGTCGATGATGTGCCGCCCACCATAAAGGACCTCTTTGTGCAGACATATTGCCAAGTACTGCAAAAACGAATTGCCAGCCACGACTAGTTTTGAAGGAACGGTGAGCAAAATAGCGATGATAGAAAGCTGTGATCGCGAACATTCTCAGCCAGAAGAATGCTATGCAAAATCCAACTGCAAATGCACTAACACCGACATAAAATGCTCCCAAGCACATCAAGTGAACCCAAATGAAGGGTATGCATCGCACCCAATTAAATGCGTAGGGATTTTCCGTACTGACTTCCGCTGCATCGCTATCAAACCAGCGTTGAAGGTGGCTAAGCGTGTTCATACCGCATGCTCCATGGTTAAGGGCGTATCATTTAAGGCAGATTTAAAAGTTTGTTTTGCTCTATCTGTGGCAAATTTATGCTCAACGATAGGTAGCTGATAACCAGCCGCTTGCGCCTCGAAAGGAGTTGGCTGATGAATAGATTTCGAACTAAGCTCACCTAGTTGTGGCAGAAACTTTTTAATGAATTTGCCATCGCAATCGAAGCGCTGTGATTGTCTAGTGGGATTAAATATCCTGAAGTACGGTGCTGCATCTGCACCTGTGGAAGCGCTCCACTGCCATCCTCCGTTGTTGGCAGCAAAGTCTGCATCGATCAGGTGTTCTAAGAAGAAAAGTTCTCCTAGCCGCCAATCGATTAATAGATGCTTGGTTAAGAACATGGCTGTTACCATGCGCAAGCGATTGTGCATCCAGCCCTCATTAACGAGCTGTTTCATGGCCGCATCAACAATTGGATAACCTGTCTCGCCATTACACCAAGCTAAAAAATCATTCGGGGCTTTACGCCATGGAATATTGCTATAGCTAGGATTAAAGGCTTCTCCTTTGCATACACCGGGGAAGCCAACAACTAGATGGCGATAGAATTCTCGCCATATAATTTCATTGATCCAAGTGTGCACTCCTTGATTATCCCCACCCATTACCTGATTGGCGTTATCGGCAGCCCTGTAGCACTGACGAGGTGAAATACAGCCTGCCGCTAGATAGGGGGATAGACGGCTAGTGATATCTTGTAATGGCAGATCCCGCATTGCGTCGTAGTCTTGAATGCGATTCTCTATGAAATCGTTTAAGCGCCTTTGAGCTTCTTTTTCACCAGCAACCCAAGAGTAGGAACAAGACTGTGTGTTCTTCGGTAATGCATCTGAGATTTGCTTAACTTTCAGTTGCATCTTTAGCGGTAAAGGCTGCGCCGGTTGGGGCGTGCCAAGTGGTTCTATAGATGATGCCTGTAATCTCTTCAGAACTGCATTCTTAAAAGGCGTGAATACTCGATAATAGTCTTTCGAGTGAGTAAGAATAGAACCAGGTTCAAGCAACGTTTGGTCGTTAAAGATGTAGCACGTAACGCCATACTCAAAGCAGGCTTTCTTAATCAGTTGATCCCGGATCTGCTCGTTTACTTCCAGCTCTCGATTAAGGTAGAGATGTTTGATATTCAACTCAGCGCACAAACGAATAACTTGATCTACCGAGCTGTTATAGTCTTCACCTATCTTAGTGATCAGAGGAACATTAAGCCTTTCTAAATCTTGCTTTAGCGAAGCTACGCATTCGGTGATAAACCCGCGCTTGTTATCACCGATCTGGTGATTATCCCATTGCAATGGGGTGCAGTGATATAAGCCAACAACTTGCTGATGCTCGGTGCGGGCGTGATATAACGCTGGATTATCTTGAATCCTTAAGTCGTTGCGGAACCAAACCAAGGCTCTAGAATCACTCATGTTGTTAAATCCCATTGTGTAGGCCTAATTCCAGCGGATGCGGCTGTAAGTAAGTCTGGTTACGTATGTAGGCGTTTGGAGAAAAATGAATCTTGGTGTAGTGATTTAGTAAAGTGATTGGTACTACCAATGGCACATAACCTTTTCTATAGTGTTCGATAGAATCATGAAGTTGCGCCTTTTCTCGAGCGGTGATGCGTTTCTTTAAATAACCCTGCACGTGTTCTAGCGTGTTGCAATGCAAGCCTTTACTTGTTGGAGATTTAATTGTTGCCATGAATTCCAGCAGATATTCTGATTTCAACTCTTCGAAGCGCTTGTCTTTTAGATTGGCCACTAGATTGCCGAGGTTCTTGTAGCCCTGGATTGAATGAGACATGAGTCGATACTTATTGCGGGCATGGAATTCTACTAACGCACGCTTCTTGTCAGTGTTTGCCACATTCTCTAGCCAATCGTGATAGGTGTAGACTGCAGTCACAAACGTTTCTCGCAACAGAGGGTCGTTAAGGCGACCTGCCTCCTCAGTGGGGAGATAGGGAGCATGTTTAACAATTGCTTTTGCGAATGCTCCTTGATCCTTTCCGAGAGGATTGCCGTTCTTGTGGTAGACCTTTACCGGGTTGAGACCACAGCTCGGTGAATTTTGAGTAAAAATAAACCCAGCGATTTGTTGGTTCTTTTGTTGGTACTCATGAGCGTGTTCTTTCAGAGCATCGGTAACGTCTATACTAGGATCGTCACTGCCTCTAACTCGAGTCTCGCCATCGATGTTGACTAATCTGATCGGTTCCCTTGGTACTCCAAGACCAATGCTTACTTCCGGACAGGTAGGGACGAAGTCAAAGTAGCCTGAGAGCTCTTTGGTACAAAGCTTTGAGTGTTTGTGGCCACCGTTGTAACGAACTGCTGAACCCAATAGGCATTCGCTGATTCCCACCGGTATCTTGGTAATTGAAGTTTCAGGATTGTTCGATTTCATAAACATCGCCTTGAGTTGATTCGTTACAGTTGCTGTCGTCTATCTAGATTGTCCTAGTTGTTATTTAGACAGGAGTCTTTTTGACTAGGACATAACTAAGATTAAAATAGACAAAAGTGATCTGTCAAACCTTTTTGTCTGGGTTTGTTTAGGTAATCGTAGGAGGTCAGACGTGAAAAATTCGTTAAGTAATTGCGAAAATTAATGGAAAACAGTGGCTTTAGGCAGATTTTGAGGTCAAGTTGGACAAAAAATGGTCCTCGATGAGCCCTTAGACAAAATAACCATAAGAAAGAATGGTTTTTATTGCGAATTGAGAAACCCCGTCGAATGCCCGTGGTTCAGGTTTGATTCAGTTTACTGAGCATAGAATGGCTCCTAACAAATACAGAAACGCTGTGACATCAGGAGATTCCCATGAGACCGCTCAACATCATCAATAAGTCTATTATCACCGTCTTTTTGCTAGCTCTAGCCCAGGTGGGTTACAGCCAAACCAACGTGTCGTACGACTATGGCACAGTGCTTTCTGCTTCTCCTATCACCAAAATCATTAGCTACCATGAGCCTCGTCAGCAATGTTGGGTGGAAACCGTTGAAAGGGGTGGCCACCAAGAATACTCTGCCACTGGGACCATACTAGGTGGTGTTATCGGTGCTGCTATCGGTAATCGAGTAGGTCACAAAAAGCGCAATAAGCAAGTTGGCGCAGTAGCTGGAGCATTGTTGGGTGCTTCGATCGGTAATGATATTAGCCGCAGAAATGCGCCCCGACATGGCGGCTATAGTGAGCAGGTTGAAAAGTGTAAAGTGGTTAATGAGTACGTAGAGGAAGAGCAAGTAGTGGGTTACAAAGTGAGTTATCGCTATCAAGGTGAAACTTATACCACTCGGACTCAGAACCATCCTGGCGATACCATTAAATTAAAATTGAGCGTTACCCCGGTAGAGTAGTGATCAAGGAGTGGACCGACATGGAGGTTAGTCTTATTTGGCGTTAAACTTACGCTAATTTCCACGACGATTAATGAGGTGTGTTCTTGGACTTTTTAAGGTTAAAACTGATGGTTGTGCTACTGCTGGGCGGTTTGTATGTGGGTACAGCTAATGCTGAGGCAGTGCGCGATCCTTTTCAGTCAGTGGCCTCTTTTTCAGTAAGCTCAACCTCAGCGCTCATTGCTAAGTCTGACAAAGGGAAGATCAGCTTAGAGAGGGCGATAAAAAAAGCCAAAGCCAAGTATGGTGGCAAAGTGTTATCGGCCAAAGAAATTCGCAGTAAAGGGCCATTAGTCTACAAAATTAAAATACTACTGCCTAACGGTAGAGTTAAATCGGTATTTGTGGATGGTGAAACTGGCGAAGTGTTCGAAGCTTAAAAGGTCTCAATGCATTTAATAGGAGCGGTCATGCGATTGTTAGTCGTAGAAGATGATCTAAATCTGCAAGAGCAATTAAAGCATTTGTTGGAATCATCCGGTTACAGTGTTGATGTTGGTAGTGATGGTCAGGAAGGCTTGTATTTAGGTACTGAGTATGAGTACGATTTAGCGATCATTGATCTAGGTTTACCAAAGTTAAACGGTATTGATCTCATCAAGGCGCTTCGTAAAGAAGCCCATAGTTATCCCATTTTAATTCTGACCGCCAGAGATCATTGGCAAGAAAAAGTACAGGGTTTAGAGGCAGGTGCCGATGACTATGTTGTAAAGCCTTTCCATGAAGAAGAAGTTTTGGCTAGGCTCAATGCGTTGCTGCGTCGGTCAGTTGGACTTTCAAGTCCTACGGTTGAGAAAGGCCCCTATGTTTTGGACACCGTTGCACAATCAGTCGCAGTTGAAGGTCAGTCTGTTGAGTTAACAAGCTACGAATATAAAGTGATTGAGTATTTGATGTTGCATCCGGATGAGGTGGTGTCAAAAACTCAATTAACTGAGCATATCTATGATCAAGATTTTGATCGCGATAGTAATGTTATCGAAGTGTTTGTCGGGCGCCTTAGGAAAAAATTGGATCCCAAGAACCAGCATAAACCTATTGAAACATTGCGTGGCCGAGGCTATCGGCTTTCCATTGACGCGTAGGGTGGCCCTAGCTTCCTTATGATAAAGCTTTCCTTACGAGCCCGCTTATTGTGGGTTTCTCTAACTTTACTCCTGTTGTTTTTGAGTCTAACCGCTTGGATTCTAGATCAAGCATTTGTGCGTAGTATTGAACAAAATGCACGTTCCCAACTGCAATTGCATGTATATGCATTATTGACGGCAGCAGATGAACACGAAGGTAAACTGTCTTTGCCTGAGGTGCTACAGGAACCGCGCTTTAATCAGTTGAATACCGGGCTCTATGGCTGGGTTGTAGATGATCACGGAAAAGTGCTGTGGAAAAGTGGTTCTGCTATTGGAGATGCGCTGACCAGCGTAGACAAGCTGACTGCGGGGCAGCGACGTTTTTCTAAAGTAAATCCCACTGGCATAGATCGATATCAGCTAGCTTTTTCTGTTGTTTGGGAAGGCGCTGGCGATAGCGAATATTTTTATACTTTTATTGTTTCCGAGGATGCTGCTCTATATCAAACACAGATTAGTGGTTTTCGTCGAGCTCTTTGGGGTTGGTTGCTCGGATTAGCGGTGGTGCTATTGCTGGTTCAGTTTGCTATTACCACTTGGGGGTTAGGGCCCCTTAAGCAAATGGCGTTTAACTTACAACGTATCGAAAAAGGCGATAGCGACAAGGTAGAAGGAGAGTATCCTAAGGAGTTAAGCGGTATCGTTACCAATCTTAATTTACTAATAGACCATGAGCGTCGCCAGCGAGAGCGCTATAAAAATAGTCTCGGCGACTTGGCGCATAGTCTTAAAACACCGTTGGCGGTCGTGAAAGGCTCCATTAGCATGACTCAAAATCATGATGAGCTAAAAAAGGTCATTAATGAGCAGACTGAGCGCATGGATAATATAGTTGCTTATCAGTTGAAGCGAGCCATGGCTGCTAGTCCTGCGAACTTATCACAGAAGGTTGTTGTGGCACCCTTGGTAGATCGCATCTTGGGAGCACTAACAAAAGTGTATCGTGATAAATCTATTACCACGGAATCGGATGTGCCGACAGATTTTGTCTTGGGTGGCGACGAAAGTGATTTTTATGAAGTGCTTGGGAACGTGTTAGACAATGCTTTCAAGCATTGTCAGTCCCATGTGAAGGTTTCTGCGAAAAGAAAATCGGAAAATAACTCAGCATCCAAAAATCGCATTAGCATTGAAGACGATGGTAAAGGTATTCCGGAGTCTCAATGGGAAGAAGTACTAAGTAGAGGCATTCGTGCTGATACCTCTGTTGCCGGACAGGGTATTGGCCTGTCGGTAGTGAAGGAAATTATTCATAGTTATGGTGGCACCATTAATATTAGTCGCAGCGATTTGGGTGGGGCTAAAATAGAGTTTCTTATTTAGATTTATTTTAGTCAGCTAGCCAATTGGAAAGCTTATCGATTAGGATATTTTGCGAGATAGGTTTTTTAATATAATCGTTCATACCCGCTTCAAGGCATTTAAGCCTATCCCCAGGGTTAGCGTTAGCGGTTACTGCGATAATTGGAATCTGCTTGCTATTGTTGTCTTTCTGCCGAATAACTTGAGTGGCTTCAAAACCGTCCATTACAGGCATTTGGCAATCCATCAAAATCAAATCGACTTGGTTGTTATCAAGAAAATCAACAGCTTCCTTACCATTGATGGCGGTGCACGGCATTAATCCTAGTTTTTTGATTAAGGCTTCAAGGACTAGTTTGTTGACAGGATTGTCCTCAACGATCAAGATTTTTTTACCGGGCTTCAATTTTGGAAACGCAGCTTTGCGTTGATGATGAATGCTGCCGCCGACAGCGGCTTGATTTTCTACTGCTAGCGTTAAGGTGACGCTGCAGCCTTGTCGCTCTTCAGAATGAAATTGAAAATCCCCTTCGATAATATCTGCAATGCGTTTGCACAAGGCTAGACCGATGCCCAAGCCACCTTTCTTGCGCGTTAGCGAGCCATCAGCCTGACGGAATGACTCAAAAATTGAGTTTTGTAAGTTTTCAGGAACGCCGCAACCGGTATCAATTACCTGGAACTGCAGTAACATCCTATCTCTATTGTTATCTTTGATTTTGCAAATGAATTTGACTTCACCTTTGTCGGTGAACTTCCAGGCGTTATCTAAAAGATGTTGTAGAATTAAGCGGAGCTTAGATTTGTCGGCATAAATTGATTCAGGTAGGTGTTCATCGATATCTACTTTGAACAGCACATCTTTTGCGATACAGCGTTTTTGATATTCTGCCACCAATGGCGTTAGCATGGTTTTTAGATTAAAGGCAGATTTTGTCACCGATAATGTACCAGCTTCGCATTGGGTATAGGTGAGAATATCCTCTACCATTTTTAGCATGTCTTTACTGGAGTTGGTAACGGTATCAATATAGCCCTGTTGCTCATCATTAGGATGGGTAAAGCGTAAGAGTTCAGTGGCACCAAAAATACCATTCATTGGTGTTCGCAATTCGTGGCTAATGACCGAGAGAAATTCATCCTTAAAGCGGTTGCTTGCTTCTAATTGTCGATTTGACTCTTTTAATTGTTCTTTTGCTTGTTGTTCTAGGGCGAGTCTCTCTTTTTCCAAAACACGTATGCGATCTCCCAATGCCATGGAAAGCAAAATGGTCTCGCAAACCGCACCCATATGTAATGAAAACTGAGAGAATTGGTTAAACGGTAAAACATCTAATAAAGTCAGTATCCATGTGGAAGAACCTAAAATCACGGCTGCCCAAGCAATACAGAAAAAACGCGCGGTGGGGATGTTTTTAATCAGTCCAGCAATGCCAGCGGATATAGCGATAAACGCGAACCCAAGCGTTAGCACCATGACTGCCCTTGGAACTGCTAATGCACCGAATATTAAAATAATGCTGGCGACCGCGATACTAACAACGATTACGCCATTAAAAAGATGATGAAAAATTGGCAGCTTTTCTTTTGTATAAAGAATATGTTGGCAAAATAGTGCTCCAAAAATAAGCGGCGCTATCGCTGTTAGCATGTGGGTGCCATAAGACATTAATCGCGGTGAACCAGCAAATAATGACTCTCGAATCACGCCGTCATTGGATAATGTGAATATGAAAATGGCACCAATGTATAAGGCATAGAATATGTAGCTTTCGTTTCTTGTAGTGAAAAAGATAAACAGGTTAAAAGCTGCCATCACGAAAAATATGCCGTAAAAAAGTCCCCTTAGTTGGTTGTTAAGTTTTTCATGGGCTAGAACAGTTTCTAATGTGTGCAGATATGCGGGAACAATGAGTGGTGAGTCACTACTAATTCGCAAGTAAAGGGTTTGTTCACTTTTATCATCAGGAAGATAAAAACCAAAGCCTTGTACGCTAGGGCCATATTTGAAAGGTAGTTGGCCATAACCAGTGGTTAGTAGTTTGTTGTACTCATTCTCGCTTGCAGTGTAAACCTCGATGTTTTTTAGATGGGGGTAATCAATGGTGATTGCCCATGGGGTTTCTAGCGTTGGTAGTTTGTAAGTTAGCTTAAGCCAGAACGTTGATTTGCGATCACCCAATTGTGATACCGCTGATTTTGCTGTGGTGAAAAAATATGATTCAGGGCTGTTTAAAATATCCGCGAGAGTTAGTAAGCCGCTTGGGTCTTCGAGGATCTCAAAGTAGGAACCTAGTAATATTGAATGGTCTAAGCTTCCCTCAGCGATAGAGGTTGTGTTCTCTTGGTCGCTATGTAACAAGATTCCTTTATCCGCTTGCGCTTGTTGGTATAGCGCAAGCAAACAACTGAAAATGATAAAACGAAACAAAGGTGAATCCATTCGATCTCGACCACAGCATTATAACTTTATAAGAAAGCTCAATTAGTCAGTTTAGCTGCGATCTTGATGTTTGCTGTTAATTTTTGTTAACTAAACGCCATGGATTAAAGGGTATTTCCAAAAACGAGCAATAGTTGCGCAATACCTGCCCCCAAACCTAAAACCGCGCCCACAACGATCAATTTCCATTCATCTTCCTGAAATGCAGGTCTTAGTACGTCCTGGAATTCTTCACTACTTAAGTTTTCCATACGTGTTCGAAGCAAGTCTTCGATGATCTCTTTTTGGCCGACGTTAAAAGCATTGTTGGTTAGCAGTTCGTCCTGGGCAAGAGCAATTGCATGATCTGCGGCACGCATTTTTAGATCGATATAGCCTTGAGTACCAAGCATTGATTTCACCACTGGCTTACCAATGCCGAGCCCCCAACTGTTGGTTTCGTCAATCGATTTACGCACATGCATTTGGATAAGTTTGTAAGTGCGTTCTTTTTTAGGCCCGGTGAGCATGGCATAAAGAATGTTGCTGATAGTAATGACTTCTGAAGTTGTGATATTGCACAACACTTGTGCTACTGCTTTTTGGCGCTTTAGAAATAGTCCTTGGAGTGTAAAAGGTCCAATTTGCACAGGGTTAAGTGGTTGGAAAATGATTTTTAAGGCGATGACATTGGTGGCGTAACCAACAATTAAGCCAAAGAGTGGAAGAATCCACCATTGTTGAAAGAAAACCCATATTCCCATTTGTATCAGGCCAAATAGAAAGCCGAAATACAAGCCGGAATTAATGATGAATTTGAACTCTGCTTCGCCAGCTTCTTGGAATATTTGATTTAGTAACTCTTTATTGCCAACTAGCTTTTCAATAACCATCGCCTCTAAATCAAAAAGGCCATCGATTTGATCACCGATGTCTTCGAGCATCTGGTCGATTAGTTCTGGAAGTTGTTTGCGGACACTTTTGTAGATGCCTTCACGAACATTGGCGGGCAAATTCTCCCACAGGGTCGCATTCTCGGCGTTCATTAGATCGTCGATATAACCCTCTAATCGAGAGTTGATTAGTTTGACGAGCTCAGCCGATAAACGGTGTCGATCGATTTGGTTGTAAACTTCCGAAACGTTGGCCAGTGAATTTAAGCCTTTCTCAACCACCACCTGGGCCATTTTCTCGGCTTTAGATGGAATAACGCCTTGCCAACCCATTAACAGTGGCTGATATCCGATAAATTCCAGCGGGTAAAACATTAATTTGATGGCTAGCCAATTGGTGCTCCATCCAACCAGTGCAGCAACCACTGGGATACTGCAATATTTCCAAAAGTCTGGGTGAGTTATTAGGTCTAAGAACACTGAGCGGGCTTTCCTATCTTCATCTAATGTGGATAAACTGGCAGGGTCATTATATTTATTTTATGACAGAAGTCAGAAAATATCTTTCTGAGAACTCTAATAGATAATGGGGTAGCCCTGTGATGGGAAAGATTGATTTCAATCGACATAGTTTGCTGATGCTTTTAGTTATATTCAGTGGTGCTTTCATGGCTAATTTGGCAACCGCAGAATCAAATCAGGTCGCGGTGCTGACAGAGGCAGAGGCAACTGAGAAAGCAAAAGCGTATTACGATACCAAAGGTGAGTGGGCTGGAAAATTCACAATTACCAAGGTGCATCGGGTACGTTTTGAGCTTCAGGGCAACAATCAAGTTGTCGCTCATATTCAATATCAAGCAGCATTTATACTCGATAAATCAAAAACAGTGGAAGATCAGCGGACCTTTACGTTTGTCTACCAAGGAAAGGGTTGGCAGTTATTGCGTATGGGCGGACATAAGTCAGCTACCTTTTAGCATAACGGCTGCGAGCGCCAATTTAGTTGCGACGGCTAGATACTGTGCGACGAACAAGTAGGCTGAGGCTAAGGATGGCTAGTGCAGCAAAGGCGATAGAGTCTGGTTGGGGGCCCTGAGAATCATCCAGGTTTTGCTTGGATAGAAACTGCTTTGCGAGAAACAAAGATGCAAAGCTTTCTTGAGGTTTGAATTGATGTTGGCTATCGCTTTTAGCGCTGGTAAAAGGTTGGCTAGTGACAGCTAGAAAAACATCAATCATGGATTTTTCATTGTCGCATTGCAGGAGATTGTTGGCGTTCCAAAATTGGGGACTGACACTTGGAACGGATTCTTCAGGGGATGCAAAGCCTGCCCAGCTTGGAGACATAGGGCATAGGGACAATATTAGTCCCAACAAGAGTCCCCGGAACAACTGAAAAGCTTTTAATTGCAATGATAGATCTATTTTAATACTCGTTACATTCACAGCGTATCTCTGCCACTGGTTACCAATGTGAGGTATACACAGGCTCTATCATAAGATGGGGTATATACAAAAACTGTGAACTAGTTCACTCTTTGGCGCACTTTAGTAGTATTGGTTAAAAATTGGCCTGTTTAATGCTTGCGTCAGGCTTTACTCTGCTGACGATACTGCGCTGGGCTGGTATTTTCCCAGCGTCGAAACGCGTGTACAAAGGCCGCTGCTTCAGCATAACCAAGTTCATGTGCAATAGACTCAATCGTTAGTTGGGTATTGATCAATAAATCTCGGGCTTTGCTTGATCTAACATCATCCAAAATTTTTCTAAAGGTCGTACCTTCAGCACTCAGTTTGCGCCTCAGGGTTCGTTCTGAAACCCCGAATGTCATGGCAGCATCCTCTGCTTTCGGTAGGTCCGATGTGAATAAGCCCAAGTAACTTTTAATACTTGTTGCTAATTGGCCAGCATTTTCTTCTCTGGCTTGAATCATCTTCTCGCATTGTTTTTGATAGAGTGCATAGGCGGTGCGATTGGCCCCCGGGAAACGAATCGCTAGATCTTGAGTTCTAATAACCGCTTTTACTTTGTCTTTGCCAAAGGCGACAGGGCAACGAAAACGTTTCTCGTAAGCTTCAGCGTTGTCTGGCTCAGGGTAGGGCATCTCAATTCTCACTGGATCGAGACTAGAGCCAATGTTTTGTTGAATATCCTCTACTAGTTGGAAGGTGCCCGATATGTCGCGGTCGATCAGGAAACGTTGGCAGGCTGCTGGTAATGGCACAGGCGTGATGGTGATGGCGGATTCTCTTTCACCGGTTTCTAAACTCATATGGCCAAATAGATAGGTGAGCTGCTGGTAGCGAACCCCTGTCTTCAAGGCTTCCCAGGCATTTTCCGCTGCCATTAACACCATGATGAATTGACCATAACCGGCAAGGCTCATACCTCGACCGATTTTTAGTCCAATCAATGGATCGTTAAATTGCTCCGCAAGCTCTTTGTATATTTGTAGTTCTAGGGATCTTTCTATTTCAGCATCCGGTGATATTTTGTCCAAAGACATGCCATACTTTTTAAGTGTTGGTTCTACGGTAATGCCACAGGCTTTGAGGCCTTCCAAGGTGTAGATCAATCCTAAAACGGAGCGGGTACTCATGGTGTTAACCTGGCCGAAAATATCAATAATGGCCAGGAGCTTATCATATCTATTCCAGCTGTGGCTAACTATATTGACTCTATAACCACAATGAAAATGACTATTTGAGGAAGCGAGTATGACAAGTCAACCACCCATCGAGCCAGCGGCAGGCTCTCAAGTTAAGCGTGTGGATGTTGCGATTGTCGGAGCAGGTTTTGGTGGTCTTTGTATGGCTATCAAGTTGCTAGAGCAGGGGAACCGAAATTTTGTCATTCTAGAAAAAGCCGGTGAGGTAGGGGGTACGTGGCGCGATAACACCTATCCAGGTTGTGCCTGCGATGTGCAGTCTCATATGTATTCTTACTCATTTGAAGGCAAGTCAGATTGGTCCCAGCGCTATGCGCCTTGGCATGAAATTCAGAGTTATATTTTAGATTGCGTTGAAAAGTATCAATTGCGTCAGTACGTATCTTTTAATCAAGAGGTGCATGAAGCTCATTTTAACGAAAACTCTGGTGAGTGGGATGTCACCACCAAGTCTGGTACCAAGATGTTTGCCAAGCATGTGGTAGTAGCTTCCGGACCATTACATGTACCGCAAGTTCCAGATATCAAAGGATTGGATAGTTTTAAAGGCAAAATAATGCATTCCGCGCAGTGGGATCATGATTACGACCTTAAAAGCAAAAAAGTTGTTTCTATTGGTACCGGTGGCAGTGCTATTCAATATGTTCCAGAAATAGCGCCGGAAGTTGATCAGCTTTACGTATTTCAAAGAACACCTGCTTGGGTTATTCCTCGCGATGAACGTAAATATACTGGTATCGAGAAGCTGGCATTTAAACAATTTCCTGCACTGAGAAAGCTTCATCGAGCGCGCCTATATTGGTCTAACGAAGCACGTGTTTGGCCAATGTTTAATACGCGTTTGGCTGATCTTACTGGAAAAGTGGTTAGTCAATTTATTAAGTATCAAGTTAAGGATAAAGAACTCGCTAAAAAGCTTACACCTGATTACACCTTGGGATGTAAGCGAGTGCTGATATCTAATAAATATTACCCTACCTTCAATCGTGACAATGTTGAGTTAGTGACTGACGGTATTAAAGAAGTTAAAGAGAATAGTGTTGTCACTGCCGATGGTGTTGAGCGTGAAGCCGATTGCATTATTTTAGGCACTGGCTTTATCGTAGATCCCCGCGTTTATATGCGCGATATGCCCGTAACGGGAATTAATGGTGTGGATTTAAGAGACACTTGGAAGGATGCAGCGGAAGCTTACTTGGGTGTTAACGTATCTGGTTTTCCTAACTTGCATTTATTAGTTGGTCCGAACACCGGTTTAGGTCATAACTCCATTATCTTTATGATTGAATCCCAAGTGCATTATATATTGGATTGCATGTCGCAAATGAAAGCTAAGAAAGCTGATTATGCCGATGTAAAACAATCTGCCCAAGATGCCTTTTGTGATGAAATTCAAGAGGAACTAAAGGGGTCAGTTTGGGCCTCGGGTTGTACTAGTTGGTATCAGCAAGCTGACGGTAAGAACACCGCGCTATGGCCTTTTTCAACTTGGCGTTATTGGTTGCGTACGCGCAAGTTAAAAGCAGGCGATTATCAGTTTATGAGAGCAAAACAGGGAACTGCAGAAAATAAAAGGCCACTCAAAGAAGCCGTACTTAAAGCAGTTTAAACTGGATATATTTGCAATTAAGGAACGAATAAAAAACGCCCTTTAGAGGGCGTTTTTTTATCTTAAGCGTTAATGAGGTAATGTGCGTAAATACTAGCCGCATAGCCAAGAGCGATAGCCCAGCTCCATTTTAAATGGCTGAAAAAGGTGTACATGCCTTTCGACTGTCCCATAAGGGCGACACCAGCAGCAGATCCCACTGATAATAAGCTACCGCCGACACCAGCGGTCAAGGTAATTAGCAGCCACTGATAATTATCCATTTCTGGATTCATAGTAAGGATGGCAAACATCACCGGAATGTTATCAATCACGGCAGATAGAAATCCGGCAACGATGTTGGCTACAGTTGGACCCCAGCCGTCATACATAAAATGCGATGCCATCGATAAATAGCCTAATGTTCCTAAACCACCCACACAAAAGATGACGCCAAAGAAAAAGAGCAGCGTATCCCATTCAGCTTTAGCGACTTTATTGAAAATGTTGAATTGATCAATCTCGGGATCTAGCTTCTTATCGGTCATCCCAATGTAGTAAGAGAAAAAGAATAGATAGGATAAGCCTGTCATCATTCCTAAAAAGGGTGGCAAGTGCAGCAGTTGTTCGAAGCTAACAGCGGTTGCGATAGTGCAGCCAAACAATAAACAAATGATGACTCCGCCACGTTTCAATGTAACATTTTCTTGTTTAGGTGAAGGTGTGTCTTTTGGCACTGCTAAGCTCATGAAAAAAGCAGGGATAACATAATTAACTGCTGCAGGGATAAATAGCGCGAAGAAACCAAAGAAATCAATATGACCAGACTGCCACACCATTAACGTTGTGATATCGCCAAATGGGCTAAATGCACCACCGGCATTAGCGGCAACCACAATATTAATAAACGAGATTGCCACATAGGAGGGTTTATCTGCACCAACCGCAAGAACCACGGCTCCCATGAGTAGCGCAGTTGTTAAATTGTCCGCAATGGGTGATATAAAAAATGCTAAAAATCCGGTAATCCAAAACAGCTTACGATAGCTATAACCCTTGCGCACTAATGTGGCTCTAAGGGTCTCAAATACATTTCGTTCTGTCATCGCGTTTACGTAAACCATGGCAGTGAGCAGGAACAGTAATAGCGCACTAAATTCCAGCAAATTATGGCTAAGAGCTGTTTCGACAATACCTGCAGCTGCTCCTGCCTGTTGCGCAGCTAATGCCACTAGCACCCAAATAATCCCAGCAGCGGCAATAACGGGTTTTGACTTTCTAAGGTGAATAAACTCTTCCGCGATTACCAGACCATAGGCCAAGCAGAACAGTACCAACGCAACGATGCCAAAGGTGGCACCAGTCATATTTAAATGGCCGACACTAGTGCCAGCAGATGCAAAAACGTGATTGGTAGGAAATGTTAACAACAACAAAGTGACAAGGGTAAAGGACTTGTAATTCAAAGCTCGAAGTCTCCCGATTAAAGCGCAAAAAAATACTCGCAACCCGATACTGGAACGCACGGGCTGTTAGTTGTGGAGGCTGGTCTAAAAGAGGCGCGAATCTTATACAAAAAGACTTGCTGTTGCCATGGCTATGCGAGAAGAAACAGCTGTTTTTTTGCAGTTAAGGGCTTTTCTGGTGCGTTCTTTAGACTTTTAGATACATAAAAAAACAAAACTTGCGCCTAATAAGGTTAGAAAATACAAGATACTGTGATAATTTCCCGATATGCCTTAGGCATTGTTTTTGCTTGTTGTTTTTACTTGCATTTTAACGCTAATGCGTTGTTTTGGTTGGTCTTTATTTGACCATCAGGTGCCTCTGGTGCCAAATGTTGATGTGGGATTATCAGTTAGGGATGACGGGTTTGCGAAACTAGCTAACGCTTGGGGGAAGATTATGTTTCAGCAACGGACCTGGATTTTGCAACGCTCTAACATTGAATTGCTGCGCGACTGTCAGCGATTTGTGTCGGATCAGTTTTCTGAAAAGCTTTCTTTAACTCAGACAGATTTGTTGGAGAAAATTTTCTATTTCTCCACTCAAACCCAAAACAAGCCGTTTCACGAAACGGTTGAGAGGCTAAAACACTCTTTGGTCGAGGCTGCTTTCGATATCACCACCTTGCCAGGTTGTGAGCCAGCGGCAGCAGATGCAGTAATAGAAGCTGATGCGGGTGTTGATGAAGTCGAAGACCTTCAGTCTGCAGAACTTGTTAGCGTCGATGTGGCGCCTACAAAACCGAAACGAAAGCGAATGTATCGTGGCCGTGAGGTGATCGTTGACGAGCCCATCAAGGTGACAGCAAAAGAAACCGTTAGTGCTGATGTTGAAACCTTGAAAGGTGAAGATGTCACCGAAAAGGTAGCTCGTAAGCGAATCTATCGTGGTCGCGTTGTAGGTTAGTTTCGCTAGCGCGGTTGATAAAAATTTCGGCTCTCTAGCAAGGGTCTCTGGATAACACTATACTGTCAAAAGTGGCAGTAGTGTGCCAATTATGGCAAAGCGATCTTCTTTTGCGCTATTGTCGCTTGGTTAAGGCAGTGAGGATCCGGGCCTATGGAAATAATTGCTAGAGAAACCGATATGAATCTGGCGCGAATGCTGGACGGTTATGAGTGTCCCGCCATTTTAGTAACTGTCGATTATGAAATCCTTGCCACCAATGATGCCTACCAAGAAAGTTTTGGTGCTATCGAGCTGTCGGGTAAGTCGGGCGAAACTGTTGCACATTGCTATCGGGTATCTCATGGCTACGATGTGCCTTGTGATCAAGCGGGAGAGGCTTGCCCGCTGGCGTCTGCTAAGCATACGGGTGCAAAGGAACGTGTCCTCCATATCCACCAAACCCCGAACGGTCGCGAACATGTGGATGTGGAAATCCTGCCAATAACAGACGAGAACGGGAGTATTCGTTTCTTCGTCGAGCTCATTAAGCCAATACCCACCGCGAGTACCGGTGCAGGTGATCAACCTTGGGTCGGGCAGTCTCCTGCGTTTAACAAAATGGTGGAGTTGGTGTCTCGGGTTGGTCCTTCAGAAGCTGCTGTGCTGTTGTTGGGAGAATCGGGATCGGGAAAAGAACTTGCCGCCAGAGCCATTCATCAAGCAAGTCCCAGAGCGAATAAGCCCCTAGTGACGCTCGAGTGTGCTGGGCTCACAGAAACTTTATTTGAAAGTGAGTTGTTTGGTCATGTTAAGGGCGCCTTTACGGGGGCTAATTATAAAAAGCAAGGGTTGGTGGAGGCTGCCAATGGCGGCACTTTGTTTCTCGACGAAATTGGCGATATTCCTTATCAATTGCAGGTAAAGCTTTTGCGTCTATTAGAAACCGGAAGCTTTCGCTCGGTAGGTTCAACGCAAACGAAGGTATCTGATTTTCGGCTAATCTGTGCAACCCACAAGAATCTGTGGTCTATGGTCGAATCCGGTGAGTTTCGCCAGGATCTTTATTATCGAATTAATGTGTTTCCAATTGCGGTTCCCAGCTTGAATGAACGTCGTGAAGATATTCCGTTAATCGCTAAGTCCATTTTGAGGCGCTTGAGTACTGGTAAGCGTTATCGCCTGACTGCAAAAGCGAGCGATAGGCTGCAGAGCTATGATTATCGAGGCAATGTTAGGGAGTTACGCAATGTGCTCTCCAGAGCGTTGATTCTGGCTAACGGCAGAGATATTGATGATCAGACTATCGAGCAATGCTTTGATAGGCCGCAAGCGCAACATCAAGGCATACCAAATCTATCAACATTGGACCTTCATCAGTTGGAGGAACATTATCTGCATCAGTTGATGGCCCAGTTTGAACTTGAGCTCCAG
>JAKSAW010000403.1 GCA_022361455.1 Pseudomonadales bacterium
ACCCCTGTTACCGCCGTGAAAGGGCGGTGTCCTAGGCCACTAGACGAACGGGACGCAGCACGTCAAGAAATGACACCCTCTTCAAGAGAGCGCGCATTTTAGGGACAACCCATGTTGGAGTCAATAGGCTACTGAGCTAGAAATTGTCGATAAATCATTAAGTTTCGCCAAATCCTAAATACTGTCTAAACTTAACCACAGTAGTGTAAAAATAACTTGGGAATGGGAAATGTCTACAGGCCTGATTGCGATATCGGTGGTAGTGGGAATAGCTCTGATTATGGGGTTGTTCTACATTAGCCATTCTATCGAGAAGCAAAAAGCAAAGCGTGCCTTAATGATCGCTAACCTCAGCGAAAAGGCCCATCGCCTGCAGCGCATGATCGATCGTGTGCCTCCCGCCTACTTACCCAAAGAGTTGAAAGTATTACTGCTGTCGGAAATAAAGAAACGCTGTGAAAAATTAGTGGAAGCTGCCCCTGAGAACAGCAAATTTAAGAAAAATTTAGATTCTGTGAATGGGCAAATTGCTGACACACAGTCAAGCACTGCAAAGCCGCCAGCGCCTCAGTTTAGAACCCCGCAAGAAGCCAACGAAATCAAAGCTTCATTGCAAGAGCTTAGTAAAGCCGTAGAGGCATTCGTTAAATCAGGTGTATTACCTGCATCCCAAGGGCAACAGCATTTGGCCAAGATTCAAATGTCGTTCGTGGAAGCCAATGTCAATTATCTTGTTAGCCAAGGTGATACAGCAAGAAGAGAAAACAAAACAAAGCTGGCCATTCATCATTACCAAAAAGCTATCGCAGAACTGACAAAACGGAACAAGAACAATCACTATTCAGAGCGCATTGCACAGTTGAAAGCCACCCTTTCTGAGTTAGCCGGATACGAAGAACCAGCTCCAGCAGCAGAAGCTGGAGGAACTGGCAATGAGCTCACTAAAGGTCTTGACGATCTTATTGAAGACGATAACTCCTGGAAAAAGAAATACTTTTAGTCGTATTTCACCCCTCCCTTGGCCACTTATGTAACTGAATATGAGTGGTCACCTTTGTAAACTCAAAACCCATCCTCACAAAATAAAGACTACAA
>JAKSAW010000454.1 GCA_022361455.1 Pseudomonadales bacterium
GAGACCTGCTCGCCTCGCGGGCCCTCGGTGACCAGCGCGAAAGGCGCTCGGCAACCAGCCACCATCCATGGACGCCTCCTTGGATGGGAACGAAGCAAACCTACCCACAGTATCTTTCGCAGAGAATCCGCAAGCCGCCATTCGCGGGCACGCAACGGGCAATGTGCCGCTGTCCCGCAGACGTGCTCCTCAGCGAGAAGCGCAGACGGCGTTCGGCAACACGTTACCCTCCATGGACGACTCCTTGTTTGGGAAGGAAGTAGCCCTATCGTCGATAGCGAATCCACAAGCTGCCATTCACGGGATCGCGGCGGACAATGCTCACTTGCCAAGGCGCAAGCTCGCAAGACGAGGAGCAGTGACGGCAGTCTGTGACCCGCGACCCCCCGTGGACCGCTTTTTAGTTCGGAATGAAGCAACCCTATCGACAGCGAAATTGCAAGCCGTCGTTCACGCGATCGCGGCGGACACAGCGCGCTTTTCCTGCGAGCTTGGTCTTCGGCAAGGAGTATTGATGGCAATCATTAACCCGCAACCCCCAATGGATGGCTTTGAAGGAGGGGGCGAAGCAGCCCAATCGTTGGTGGTGAGACAGAAAAAGGTTATTTGCGTGTTCGCAAGGAGCCATGGTTGCCTCGTGCCGACTCGCCGAGGAACGAGGGCGCAAGGCAATTGTAAATGCACAGCCGCTCTTTGTGAGGGAGCGTAAACTTGTCGTGGTCACGTGTGTGGCCGTTATGCACCGCCTTGATTCAGTATTCTTACACCCTTGTGTTCTTATGCCGTTGTTGGCAGCGGCAAGCGCGGAAGCGCGGCTCGCGGGGAGCGACCCGCGACCCGCACCGCGAGATCCGGTGGAGTGGGGCATGGGGACAGAGAGGTCGCGGGAATGGCCGCTCGTGCCGCGCGCCCCTGGACCTGTATGGCGGGCGCTGTTCGCCGCACAAGCGCGACTCTCGGGGAGCGACCCGCGACCCGCCAATGGCCGCACCGCGAGAGCCGGTGGAGTGCGGCGCGGGGACGGGGAGGTTGCGGGGATGGCCACCTACACGGTAGATTTGCTTCGTTCCCATCCAAGGAGGCGTCCATGGATGGTGGCTGGTTGCCGAGCGCCTTTCGCGCTGGTCACCGAGGGCCCGCGAGGCGAGCAGGTCTCCTCCAAGTTGCTGGCAGGGGGCGGGCGCGCCCCGCTGGCGCAGCGGTCCGGACGCCCTCCGCCTCCTGCGCTCCCAGTTGCGGTGGGTTGGGTACCAGCGGTTTGGTACCCCGAGTCAGTATGTTTGTACCCCGAGTCAGTATGTTTTGTATCCACGGAAGGTTTGTACCCCGAGTCAGTATGTTTTGTACCCGCGGAAGATTTGTACCCCGAGTCAGTATTTTTTGTACCCCGATTAAATATTTTTGGACGCTAAATAACCGATGCTTTCCAACGTCAGTAGTGCTGATGCTACATTCGCCGGTGCTGATGCTGCATCCGCCGGTGCACCGCTGAACCTCTCGCCAGAC
>JAKSAW010000324.1 GCA_022361455.1 Pseudomonadales bacterium
CATCAGTGAGCATCTTGTGAGTGAACATGACTTGAGAACAGTGAGAAGTCATGAAAAGATGCAAGTGCATTTGGCGGATGGATCTATGAGAGCATCCAACCGAATTGTGCGAGAGGCACATGTGAGTTTTGAGGAGCATGCCGAATTCTTGGATTTCCATGTGATGAAACTTCCCAAGTATGACGCAATCTTGGGGAAGTCATGGTTGGACCGGTGGAATCCGAGTATTGATTGGAGAGCAGGCACTATCAGCATTCTGGTGGGAAAGAAGACAGTCGTTTTGAAGAGTGACAACCCCACGGATGGTGCACCAAGACTCTCAAGTGTATTAGGAAAACGGGCAATGAGTATGCAAGTCTCGGCCCAAAGGATGAAGCGGCTTGCTCGACATGAAGATGTATACGTGGCCATTGTGAGGCCAACTTTAGAAGACAAGACAGACCAAGAAGATCAAGAGTTCAAGGAAGTGAATGCAATTGTGGAGTTGGATGATGCCAAGATTGAAACTCCATTTCCAAAAGAAGTCAAGGACATACTGGTGGAGTTTTCGGACGTTTTTCCAGTGGAGCTACCTCCAGGTCTACCATCAAAGCGTGCAGTAGACCATCAGATTGCACTACTCCCCGGGACAGAGCCACCTCATCGAGCACCCTACCGAATGTCTACTCAAGCATTGGATGAGTTGAAAACTCAATTGAAGGAGCTGACTGAGCATGGGTATATTCAACCCTCAGTCTCACCATTTGGAGCTCCTGGAGGTTTTCAAATGTGTGTGGACTACAGGGCTCTGAATAAAGCGACCATCCGAAATCGCTACCCACTACCCCGTATTGAGGAACTCCTAGACCGCTTGGGGGATGCAAGGTTCTTCACCAAGATCGACTTGAGGAGTGGCTACCACCAGATCCGTGTGCACCCAGATGACGTGTCGAAGACAGCCTTAAGGACAAGATATGGGCACTTCGAGTTCCTTGTGCTACCGTTTGGGTTGACGAACGCCCCGGCTACCTTTATGCATTTGATGCACAGTATATTCCGGGAGCACCTTGACACCTTTGTCATCATTTTTCTGGATGACATATTGGTGTATAGTCATTCATTGGAGGAGCACAAGATGCACGTCAAGAAGGTATTGGAAGTCCTAAGAGAGCACAAGCTCTATACGAAGATAAACAAGTGTTTGTTCTTCCAACAAGAAGTCGAATATTTGGGTCATATTGTGGGAAGCGATGGAGTGAAGCCCGATCCTGCAAAGATCAA
>JAKSAW010000236.1 GCA_022361455.1 Pseudomonadales bacterium
ATTTTTGCGCATGAACAAAGATAATGTTCAGCCGTGTACCCGAAAACGTTCGGTATGGTGTCGACCATTACCGATGGAAAGACGACCAATTATCCACCATTACCCAAGAATTGTACGAGCAGTATAAAACGGAGGGAATTATCGTGCCATACACCGCCGAAGATTACAAAAGAGAACAACGGGCCAGGTTCCTTGCTGAGGCAACCCCGGAGGAACGGATCGCCGGGTTTACTCTGGAGCAGCGCCTTATCGGACTGAAGCCCGAGGAACGGCTCGCCGGATTAAAGGCGGAGGAACGCTTAATTGGCCTTGAGCCTGAAAAGTTCTTCACATCGTTACCGCCGGAAGTTCAACAGGAGCTGATCGAGGTAATGGGGGAAAGCATTCGAACGGACTCCCGTTAGGTTCGAATCCATCGTTAAATTCTTCTAAGGCATGATACCCAGCCCGTCGGAAGGACCATGTTGCGCGTGCATGACCGTCCATCCGACATCATTTCCACCATTTGCATATTCAACAGGGTCCGCCGCATATCCTTCGTAGTGTGTTGCACATTCGTGAGGGTCCACCTGGATTTTTTCCTAACATACAGCACATTCAAGACGGTCTCTCCGACGTTTTTTGAAGCATTGCGATGGAGAAAATAGGTCGCCGGCCCGTACCAAATTTGTAGAATGACGGTCCCGACGATCCGTCGGACGCCGGATGCAGCATTTGTATCTCAAATGCTGTATCCCGGCCGTGGGGTGCAGCACCTGAGATCTCAAATGACGTCCCTCCGGTGCCGGATGCGCCATCATGCACGCGCAACACGCTGCAAAAGACGCCGGAGGGACCGTCCGGAACGCCGTTTTATCCTGCAAAGCCGGCACCCCAAACACCTAATTCATGCAGAAACAAATATTTAACAAGTCACACGAAGAATATAAATGAAAGATAATGTCAACAGGTAGGTTCTCATTTCCCGAATCCAGCTCGGCCCGCCCCTCTTCTGACAGCATTTCCCAAATTGCATAAACTGGCATATGTAATTGTCAGAACATATATAATGCAGCCGGCTGTTTTAAGGAATTCCGTGGTTTTCACTGTTAGGTAATTGCTCTTTGAGACGAACCGGCTTACTTTACCGCTCCTATGATTAATGTTATAAATGGTGAATCAACTTCAGGCTCCCAAATGGGGGCAGCCTTTGAGAGTAGCAGGAATAAATCATGGAGGTTGATTCATGGAACAAGAGCGACCGCTCAAAGAACGTCTCTGGGAATTCACCAAAGATCTGAGTGTTAAAGTATCTCGCAAGGCAGAAAAGCACTGGAAGATCAACACCTTGCGTGTGGAAATCGCCTCCATCAAGCACCGTATCAATGTGAAGTACAAAGAACTCGGAAAGTTTGTCTACACCACGC
>JAKSAW010000636.1 GCA_022361455.1 Pseudomonadales bacterium
GAACTGTTTTTTTGGTAGTGGCTTGCTTATCCCTACTGCCTAGCTGTGCCACAATGGTTAAGCCTGAGAACCTGGACAGGCCTGATTCACATGCTTGCCTCAATGTCCCCGAGGGACTAGAAGCCATCGAATTGAAGGGCCCTTTCAAGATAGAGTGGGCTACACGTCTAGCCCCTGGCTTATACATTTCTGAATGGCAGGATGAAAAAGGAATTTACTTTCGAGGTCCACCTGGGGGTGTCTACATCGGTAAGGATAGTACTCGGGATGGATCCCCTGGTGTAGGAACATACATGTATTACGATGGTGGTATATTTGTCCCACATGACAGCACCCAAGTTCCCCATATTTATACCTATTTTTCCGTAACATCAGCTGAAGAAGTTGCTCAGCCCCCAAATTTGGCCTGTGATGAAATCACGATCGTTTACGAACCCCATTCAGAAGGAGTTGATACAATCAAAATTACAATTGCCGGTGCTGTAGGTGGAGCCGCCGGTGGTGCGACGGCTCGTGCGACTCACAAGAATAGCAATTTAAGTTATGGTCAAGCTGCTGGTACCGGTGCCGTTGGTGGTGCAATCGGTATGGCTATAGTAGGTGGTTTGATTAATATGGATATTGGAAAAATAGTCCGCCACCCGGTGACAAGTAGCGATCAATTTAATCTGGCTTTAAAGAATCTCCAACAAGTTATGGTCTCAGTCGAGCGTACTGGTATAAAGCAATGAGAGTCGGGTTCGCTTGGTGCTAAGCTAAGTGGAAAAAAGTAAGTACTGAAAAGGGAACAGATTTAAATTTTGTTAACTTGGATTTGATATTAGGTTTACTAAATATAGATCTGTCCCCTTTTTATTTTACGTTATTATACATGGTGCTCCTAATGCGGGTTAAACGCATAACAAGGTTGTCAACGGGACGCAGGACAGCATATTTCATTTTGCCTAAGTCCGGTAATTTTTGAGGGTTGGGTGTGGTGCGTCCATTACAGCGGCGTTAGCTCACAAAGCTCTCATTGCTCATGGAGGATAAAATGATTGTTCCGAGGTATTGGTCTGAGAGTAAAGCCAAGACCGTTTCAAATGGTCGAAGCTTCACTGTGAAACGATTTGGTTGGTCTGATAGTAGTCAAGAAGATGCTAAGTATCATGCGGAGAGTCGACTACAAGAAGCACTTAAGATCCTCAGCGAAACTGGAGACGTTAGGAGAATAGATCATAAAGTTTCTTATAATGGTGGGGAAGGTATCCCAATTAGGGAGGAAGTAGTATCCGCGCATGGTGATATTGTTATATCTCGAAACTCTTATGGGGCATTATGCTTAAATACACCTAATGTTATGTTTGCTGATATCGATTTGGACGATAAGCCACCAGCATTAATTGGGTTTGCGATTTTTATCTTTTTTGCATTAGTGAGTGGGTTTGCAGCCTTACAACTGAAGAGCTGGATCGTTTTGGCGGGTGGGATATTTACCTGGATGATTATATCGGGCTCGATATCACGGGTCATTAATAAGAAATTCATTGACAGAAAAGGCGGCTTGGAACTTGAAGCTATGGAGCGCTTCAAGTCAGTTTCACAGGAAAATCCCGATCTCCATATGAGAGTTTATAGAACTCCTATGGGTTTTCGAGTGTTATTTATGGAAGATACCCATGACCCCACTAGCGAGCCAACTCTAAAGCTCTTAAATAGCCTAAAATCAGATAAGCTCTATATCCAAATGTGCAGGAACCAGCATTGTTTTAGGGCAAGAGTAAGCCCGAAACCTTGGAGGATTGGTGTAGATCGTTTGCGTCCGCGCCCTGGTGTCTGGCCGATCAAGCCAGAATATCTGGCAGAAAGAAATTCGTGGATAAAAAACTATGATGACAAATCACAAACTTATTCAGCGTGTAAATTTTTTACCAAAATTGGTTCTGATTATGTAAATTCGAAAGCAGAAGAGGTAAGGAAATTACATGATGACTTTTGTAAGGTAACCGATGAGCAGCGCATGTTGGCGTAGAAGTTGAACTAACAAGCGCTTGTAAAAATGATGCCTGGCGGTGCATTTAATACGGGCGTCATGCGAGAAGTAATATGATCAAAGGAACTAAGTGTATCTATTTAAACTAAAGTAGGGAGAAAATAAAAATGCCATTCAAAGTAATTAAAGGTGAGTTTGTTCCAGAAGCAGGAAGGCCAGACGGAGATTCAATGCGATTCCGTCCAGATGACCCTGCGCCCTTGTTCATGTTGAGGCGAAGGGGCAGGGCACCAAGAGTAAATGAACGTAATGGTACGATTCAGTTACGTTTTGAAGGCATAGATACAATGGAATCGAAGGCTGCTCTACCATACTCTTCCAACGCAACATCAAGCAATCTTGAGTTGTGTGGAGTGCCTTCTGGTACAGGTACTGAGAGAGGGTATATCTTAACCAATCAAATAGGTCCTAATGGTAGGCCAATCGCATTTGTCTATAAAGGAAATCCTACTGAGCCAGACGGGACAGATGTTTTTTTAGATTCGGAGCGTATGAAGGAAAGTGTTAACTATAAGCAACTCGAGAAAGGGCATGCTTATCCATTATTTTACGATACTCTTTTTTCAGATTTGAGAAATGAACTAGCTCGGCTAGTATCTGAGGTTCGTAGCTCTGGGCACAACGTATGGTCGAATGACATGACAAATACCGGCATTATTTATTCTGGTCCTGACTCTTTGGAAACAATGCCGCCTTTTTTCCCAAAATTATGGCGTCGATTAGATAAATACAGCCGCGATCCGGATATTTCTAACCCAGATAGCGTATCTGAGTTTAGAGATTATCTAGAATCCCTTAGGGAGGAGCGTGTGTTTGTTGTTTCGGAAGGTCGAGTTACCGGCTTTGATAATTTGGTGGGAATCGACGGTGAGCAAGTCAAGTTAACGCATCTACCCGAAGATCTAGTTGTGGTTTCTTTGTAGATTAGCGCATAACAAGTAGCAGCAGATTGACACCTTGAGGCTGGTTTTTTTCACGCTGGGCGCGCAAAAATAAATCCAGCCTCAAAGCGTAACTGTGTCGGGCGTTAGGCCCTATGGAGAGTTCAGTGAATAATTCAGTATTGAGTGAATTGAAGTCTTTGAAAGAGAAAGATGAAAGGACTCGACAACGACTGCTCGAGGAAGGAGACCTCTATCAAGGTTATGCTGAAGAAATGCAGAGAGTTCACGTCGAAAACGCTATGGCTCTAGATAATCTAGTAACTGAGTATGGCTGGCCGGGAGAGACTTTAGTTGGTTTAGACGGATCGAGAATCGCCTGGTTTATCGCACAGCATTCAATATGTACTCCACATTTACTTAGAAAATTTGTTTCTAAAATCGAAGAAGCCTATTTGTCAGGCGAAGTTCCAAAAAAGCAGTTTGTTCTACTAAGAGATAGATTATTATTTCAAGAAGGAAAACCTCAAAAATGTGGCTGGGTCTTTGATTGGCAGCCCAATGGTGAAATGGGGTGTGAGATTGAAGATCTTGAACTGTCGAACGAATTACGGCGAGAGCTTTCTATGCCAAGCTTCGAAGCGGCTCTAAAAAATCACCAAGAGTCTGTGAGGCAAGAAGGGGGCAGGATGCCAGGCACTTATGACGAGTACAAACAGCAGGCCAATGAATGGAAAAAGCAAGTTGGTTGGGAGTAATGGCCTACAAGGCGCTGAAAGCTAATCTGGCGGTGCGGCACACTTAGGCGTTATATGCAGAGGGATTGATGACCACGGATCTTTGTTGGACGAGACGCGCCGTGCAAGCTCATATGAACCTAATAGAAAGCCTCGCTCCATTTGCCATATTGGTGATCGTGGTGCATACCTCAGGAAAAGCAAATGAGGTAACAGCCCTTGGTTCGACCATTTTCTTTTGCGTGCGAATTGCGCATCTAATCGTCTACTTGCGAACACTCGCGTGGTTTGCGTCATGGGCAGATGGAATCTTGATACTTATTCAGCTTTTTAAATAAAATATTGCGAAAAAACTAATGCACCTGGTGACGTGGGTCATTGGGGCTGTAAGCAAAAAAGGAATTTAGTATGAGCAATGATCCCTACAAAACACCTGAATCTAGTTTAGACGAAGGGATTCAGATTAAGACAGGTGTGTTTTGGAAGATATACTTTGTGATAATGACATTTTTACTAGTTTCTGGTCTTAATTCACTCTTAGCGGCAGAAAATTCTGGTTGGGCTGAGATAGTTAGCATAATAATAAGCATGCCGGCTATTTTAGGTTTCTTTTGCTATGTGTTTAGTAAGAGAATAATTACACGAGAATTCTGGTCAATTTTCTTTTACGTATATCTTTTATTTAACATTTCTTACTACATGCTCACAGATATTCAGCTCTCAGCAGGAATGGACACGAAATCATTTTTAGTGGTCCAGTCAATATCCTGGGGGATATCGTTGCCATTGTATTGGGCGCTTTATCGGTATGGTAGCAAGTCTTATGGTTTGTGGGCTGGTAATGATGGATGATGTTGTCGAACGGGGAATGTTATTAGATAAATAGCCGTACAACGAGCTTAAAAGACTTTTCGACTATGCTGGTTGGCTTGCCATGGTAGGCTCTTGACATTCTATCACTTTTGATGAGGCCATATTCCGCGCCTAGCATTATGTTACTTGATAATGAATGCAAGCATGCGAATGCCCAAGCATGTCCATTTTCATCATTATTATCGTTAGGTGTTTCATCCTTATCAATCACTTCAAAATGATCATAGCGAAGGCTAAATCTAAATGCTTGTTGCTTATACGTCAGCAATCCATAGGATGATTCGAAATCAATATCTAGTGGAAATCCCTGATAAGCTTCTATCCCCATCACAGAGCTACCCGTCATCCATTGGCTTAGCCATGTGATGTTTTCAGTTAGCTTAAACCGCCATGCCAAGTGATAAAAATCGGTATGCCAAGCATATTGATCATCTTCATCGGTAGCACTTGGATCCGCTTCGTTATCATATGCCATTACCGTTAGCGTATGACGCTTATCGTATGACCAGCTTCCCCCAGCATACCAACCAATCCGATCGTCTATTTCAGAAAAAGGTTCTAGCCACTGCGGTTGGTTCTCAAAGATCTGGCCAGGTTGAATCGATGGTAAATCTGGTAAAGGTAAACGCTCGGTGAGCGACGTTTGTCGGTCGTGAATTGCCCATCCTCTCCAAGCTAACAACGTGCCGGCAGGATCATTTGCTGTAGTAAACGCGCCGAACAGACTAAAACTATGAGGAGATTCCCTGTCTCTTCCTAGCCAACGAATAGTGCCTTCACCGCCAATTGTTCTAATTTCTTCTCCAATCCAAGTATTAATTGCAGAGTTACTTATTAGAAAGCGATTAATCCAAGCTCTTCCCTTATTTTCTAATGAGATCTTTGGGTAGAACGCGCCGATTCTGACGCTTAGTCTTGCACTTGAGGTTGGTAAGGGCTTGTATCGTAAGTAAGCTTCAGTAGAGTCAATTTTTTTATCGAGCACATCTCTTGTATGCCAAACAGCCGCTAATTTCCAAGGGCTATCAAAATCCCATTCGGTTATTAAAGCACCCTGACTAAGTTGAATGCCATCATCTGCTCGGTCATACCGCAGTTTTCCTAAACCTTGATCTAGCCAAGTTTGAGCGCCGCGGTCTCTAGAGGCGTGAAATTCTACAAGTGCTTTAGCTGAAAAGCGATCATCGAAACTCCAAGCTTGATAGGTTAGAGAGGATAGGGCAATGGCTAATAAAGCTCTAGGATGAGCTAGCATTGTTTTGGCTCGGCTTAGTGGTAGTAACAATTTCATAGGGACAATTGCTTAGCCATTCATTGATCTGTTCTTCTGGGGCTGGTCTACTGATGTGATAGCCTTGCGCCAAATCACATCCCCATTCGCGAAGAACATCCATGGCTTCCTGTGATTCAATACCCTCTGCGACCACAGATAGTCCCATGTTGTGTCCCAAATCTATCGTTGAACGCACGATGATTTCATCTTCCTTATTGTTTGGTAAGTCCATTACAAATGACCTATCAATTTTAAGTTCATCAACATTTAAGCGTTTTAACTGGGTCATTGATGAATACCCTGTGCCGTAGTCATCGATAGATAACTTAAAGCCTGAGCATGAGAAATGATCTATTGTTTCCATCGCTTTTTCCGGATCTGACATGACTGCGCTTTCAGTAATCTCCAATACCAATGCACTAGCCGGAACACTATATCGTTCCAGAGTTTCAGTGATAAATATGGGTAATTTAGGATCCAATAAATCAACGGTGGAAATATTAACGGCAACCTTGATATCCCAACCGAGCTTTAACCATTTAGCATGCTGACTGATCGCTGTTTCAACCACCCAACGCGTGAGTGCTCTTATTGATCCGGTCTGCTCAGCATAGGGAATAAATTGATCCGGGTTGACAAATCCCTGTTCAGGATGAATCCATCGAACCAAGCATTCAACATGAGTTACAACAGAAGTTTTCAGATCCAATTTTGGTTGATAGTATAAAGTCAGTTCATCTCGACCAATAGCAGATCTAAGCTCGCTCATTAGCGCTAACCGTTCAATGCTGTTTTGATTGGAACTAGGCGCATATATGCTGAAAAATGTGTTTTTAATTTCACTGACACCAACTGCAATATCAGCGTACTGCATCAGCGTTTGAGTTTTTTCGCTATGACTCGGGTAAATCGTTGCACCCGCTCTAATGTGAACATCCAGCGCTACATTCTTAACTTTCACTGATTCATTTGATAGTACCAAAATCCGTTGGCTAATGAGATCGATATCGCTTTCAGTGTGATCGGGAAAGATAATAAAAAACTGATCATTTCCAATGATTGAACACGAACCACATCCTTCCAGTGTTTGAAGCTTCTCTCCAACTTGTTTCACTAACTCGTCACCGGCGTCATGACCAAGCGTATCATTGATCTCCCTAAGGCGATCGATACAAACAGCCACTAAAACAAACGACGTAGATTTCGAATCCTCGGCAATCAAATCTATAATGTACTGTTCAAAATGGTTTCGATTTGGGAGTCCGGTGAATGCGTCATGAAAGGCTAGATAATTTATCTTCTCCTCTCTCTCTGCGACTTGAGACTGCATTGTCCTGAACTCTTTCGCTAGCTCGCCAGTTTCGCCTTTGTCTTTTATGTTGATCGATAAACTATATTCCCCAGCTCCGATACGCTTTGCTATTTGTACTAGCTCGGTTATTGGTCTCGTAATACTGCTAGAAATAGAGAATGCGCCTGCAACTGCAAGAAAAATACTGACCACTGCGATAAAAGTCACTAGCGCAGTGAGTGTTTCAAAATCTACCAGTGCTTTTTGAATATCCCTCTGAAAAACAAACTGAACTGAACCTGATGAGACTAATTCATAAACTTGCGAGTAACTTAAATATTCCTTGCGGGAAACTACAAATATATCTGGAGATCCTCTATAGCTCTTCCAAGATGACTCATCTAAAAATGCTAAGGCTTCGTTATCTGTTAGTGTGGTCGCCGAAATAGTTTTATTAGTTGTTGATTGCCCTAAAAGCAATGAAATCTCTAAATTAGTAATTTGCTTGATATAATTTACGAATGTCTCATCTATAGCATACCCAAGGCCAAGCCAACCTATGGTTAGTGGTGCTTTAATAGGCGAAATTACAAGCTGGAAAGCTTTATTATCATACATAACGAGAACTAGATCAGGCTTGTCGGAAAGCTGATTTACAAAAACATCTTTACTTAATTCCCAATTTTCGAATAATTCAGTTTGACCACCAACAATCAATTGGCCTTCTTCATCGAAAACCATAGAAATATCGGCGTCGGCTCGTTTTTGTTGATTTAAAAGGGCGGTGGCTAACGACTGATTCTCTTCTTCTTCCTCTAGAGCGCTAATAAGCAGTTGTTGAAAATAGAAATCTTTGCTGATCGCATTGCCTGCGCTTTGAAGTAAAACTTGCCTAGAGAGCAATTTCTCTTTAAGAACACGAGCACCAACCTGAAGTTCCTCTTGAATGTTTTTATAGGCAAGTTCTTTAGACTTATTAAAAACAGAGAGCAGGGTGATTGCAATAACAGATATTACAAGTGTCGTAAAATAGATAACGATTTTATTACGTAAACTATGCATATGATTTGCTAGTAATCATCTTCGTCGGTTTCAGTCAGATCGGGAGAAGCTCTTAATGGTTTTTTAAGGCTAAACTCCACTGTGGTTTCTTTATTTGCACTAAGTGCTAATGGTTTCATGAGATTTTTATTTTTATCTTTGAATCGGGGATGCCAAATTTCAACAACATAATCACCCGCTGGCAAATTTGATAACGTCGTCTTTCCTTTTTTGTCAGTTCTAGCAATGAAGTGTGTTGGTACGACTTTAATATAACCCAGCATCCAATCGTGGATATTGCAACCAACTACGACCTCGCCGGTTTTCTCAAACTTCACAGGTTCAGGTGTGTTTAGTTTGAATAGCTTTAGATCGAAGCGCTTAGTTTTTGAAAATGAATAAACATGATGTGTAATGTTATCCATGTTGGGAAAAGACACCATTGAACCTTGGGGGATAGCGAGAATGTGTGGCGAAAATACCTTGTCCACTTGAGACATGTTGTAGATCTTGTTATCAGCGGGGCGCTTAAACTCAAATTGCGGAATCGCAGACACGACAGCGCCTTCGAAAGGCTTTCCGCTCTTGTCGACTAAAGAAATGGTGATGTCCGCGGCTTGAGCGCTAAGTCCCCAGCCAGCCGAAACCCATACAATAAAGGTGAGTATTACCCGTATTCTAATGCTACACATCAATGCGACTGCTCTTTCTGCCTACACATATCTTTAAAGCTTAGACGAATTGTTCGAATATAGAGCTCTTCGCTATCGATCCAAGCTAGACGATCAATATAAAGCCAGAAAAATCAGTAACTTTGAGGAAAATGCTATTATTTCATAACTGTTTCCGCTGGAGCGCTTATGAAGATATGTTCCCCCGTGTAAGACCTTGACGTTGCTATGATCAAGTATCGAGCCAGGTGCAGATATGCCACAAGGTATTGCCATGATTGTCCAAGAGCACAATTTGAAACTGATTATCAAAGTAGTAGTGTAATAGCACGTTATCGTGCTGATCTAGCTGAAGGTAACTGCTGTTTTTTATGGCATTAACAGACATATTTCCTGCGTTTATGCTAAAAGCCCACGTTGGGATGCACTCTGTTGCCAGATTCAGTTTCAAATATGGTTAAAGATTATGATTGGGTCACTATTGGTAGCTGAGTTTATGTCCTGTTATTGGTTGTAAGTTTTATAAGGCCGATGTAGTGGCGGAAATAGACGATGAATTTTTATCTGGGCGTTTGGTCGATGTGAAGACATTCTCGACATAAAGCTTCATACCCTGTATAGTCCCCGTCAGCAAGAAAGTTAGTCTTCTATTTAAAATTCTCCATTTCGCTGTATTCTCCGTAACACTTCGTCCTGTAGTTTTCTAAGTTCTAGTTAATATTTCATGTGCTAAAAGCGCCGTAAGGCAAAAATTATTTAAAATTCAGGATGTTATTATGTCTAATACTGTTACAGGTACAGTTAAATGGTTCAACGAGTCCAAAGGCTTTGGTTTTATAGAGCAACAGAATGGCCCAGATGTGTTTGCACATTTTAGTGCAATTACTGGCTCAGGATTTAAAACTTTGGTGGAAGGGCAGGCAGTTGAGTTTACGGTCACTCAGGGTCAAAAAGGTCCTCAAGCCGAGAATATTGTTGCAGTGTAAGTGCTTCTAAAGCCAAAGCTGAGTATAAAAGGGTGAGCCTGTAAGGCTTGCCCTTTTTTGTATCAAATGAGCGCGCTAAACTCGTAATAAATTGATCAACAGGTTTAAGCTAATCAAGGCGGAATTCGCAAGTTAATGAACTCAAACCCTACTTACTAAAAAGTTTTTGCGTAACCAAGGGTAAATCTTCGTTCCAGTCTTATTACTGATGACGGAAATTGTGATCCGTTATTGTTGTCTAATACGAATGAGGTATGACGAACGCTGTTAAACAAAATATAAATCTATGTTTGACGGGGGGAAGAGGCATCTGAAACTCATCAAAAAACAATATTTCCGTGTAATCTGTTGCCAGATATATTGGAATTTAAGCAATTAACAAATAGAGGGACTTATGACCACGGATCTTTGGATGCTCGTTTCTACCGCTTTGCTTAGCCTTAGTATGCCATTTATTTACGGGACAGGCAGATCTTTACAGCCAGGGGGATTTACCTGGAGTGCCGGAAACCGGGAAACAGAGCTTGTTGTTCCAGGTTGGACGCGCCGCGCCGTTCAAGCTCATATGAACCTAATAGAAAGCATCGCGCCATTTGCTATATTGGTGGTCGTGGCGCATATTTCAGGAAAAGCCAATGAGTTAACTGCCCTTGGCTCGACCATTTTCTTTTGCGGGCGAATTGCGCACCTTATCGTCTATGTTGCCGGAATCGTCTATTTACGAACACTTGCTTGGTTTGCTTCATGGGCAGGTGGAATCCTGATACTTATTCAGCTTTTCAAATAAAAAATCAGGAAAAATGAACACACCATGCGAAAATCCTTAAATCATGCATAATGCCTTATAGATTGATTCTGAGCCCAACGAATTGGAGCGAAAATGAAACAGTTCATGCTTACTATATTTGCGCTGGCAATGTGTTTTGCTACGTTACCTTTAAAAGCAAGTGATCACTCGGTAATAGCTGCGGATAGTATTGAATGGGGCATGCTTAACCCACTAAGAGGCGATGCAAGCCCTAGAGCGGCGGATCTTTGGGGAGATCGTACCAAAGATATGGCGACAGGAATGCTGGTTAAGTTTAAAAAAGGCTTTTCTTCGCCACCGCACATTCACAACATTACTTATCGTGGTGTAGTTATCGAAGGATTGGTGCATAACGACGATCCAGCAGCCGAGAAAATGTGGCTATCCACAGGCTCGTTCTGGACCCAACCAGCCGGAGAAACCCATGTCACAGCAGCAGATGGGCAAGACAATCTTATCTACTTAGAGATCGATAGCGGTCCATACCTTGTCCTTTCTTCAGAAAAGGCTTTTGATAACGGAGAGCGACCAATCAATGTAGATAAGCGCAATCTAGTTTGGCTCGATGCGAGTGATATTAAATGGTTAGAGAAAAGTAAAGTAAAAGTGGCTTATCTATGGGGCGCGCCTAATTCTGCCAATGGCAGTTTTGTTAAGTTGCCGGTAGATTTCACCGGTACAATAAAAAGCGATAATGAATTAAAGGCAGTCGTCGTGAGAGGTAAAGCTTCCCACCAGTGGAAAAACGAAAAAACGAGAACTGCACTAAGCCCTAGTAGTTTCTTTAGTTCTACATTGAAAGGTGAGCATAGAATTAGAGCTGAAAAAGAAACTGTGATTTATATTAATTCTAATGGAAGATATACCGTAGAGTAACCGCTAGAACAAGGTCAGCCCGAAAACTAAGCTCGGGAAAAACTACTTACGTATCCCGATTCCGCAATATACGTGCAGGCTTATAAATCTGCGCTAAAAAGTAATCCTTAAAGCTAGTTTCCCAATCCTGCTTCTCCACAGCGGCACGCATACAATCCATCCATGCATCGCGCTCGCTAGGCCCTATCGCCAAATGCTTGTGCGAGATAGGTAGTGGTAAATTCCCCCAGCGTTCCTCATAAAGCTTCGGGCCACCTAAATACGCACATAAAAACAACGCAAGCTTTTCTGCACTTAATTCAAGATCTTCGGGATGCATTTCAAGCACCTTCTGTGCTTGCTGTAATGTTTGCATTGCTTGATAGAAATCTTTAGCGAGTTGCCTTACGCCTTCTTCGCTGCCGGCTGCAATATAAGAGGTATCGCCTTTGCCATAGGGTGGGGTATTTTGATCCGACATGGGCTCTTTAGAAATGACTAAATGGCGTCCCCGAGACGATTCGAACGTCCGACCTAGCGCTTAGGAGGCGCTTGCTCTATCCAGCTGAGCTACGGGGACTTATACTAAAAAATAACTGTTTAAACTGTGTTCCAGAAATATATTTGGAACGAGCGACATTCTAGGCGCAAACCTCAGAGCTGTCTAATTTTGTTGGTGATATGCAACCTTAAAAATGTTGCTACTGGGCAGAGTCGCAATCATCCAATTCTGCTTCGCAAACCGGCTTGAAACTAAGGCTAAGTTTTCCCGATTCTTTGACTTCACAATGGTAAAAGGTACCGTTGTAGGTAAAGGTATCGTCAGCATCAATTTCAATATCGTTCACGTAGCAAGCGACCGGGATATTACCGATATCGGTTTCATTTAATCGTTCACATTTCATGGTGAAGCCCCATTGAGTGCCACTAGGAAATGCACCGGCGGGTGAGTGCCAACGTTGGCCAATTAGGATGGGATTGCTTTGATTGTCAGCGGAGCCAACTAATATGGCTTGCGCATCATTACTCGCTCTATTGGAGCTAGATGCTACCAAAATCTCCTTACAGCGCCTATGGGGTACATTACAGAAC
>JAKSAW010000228.1 GCA_022361455.1 Pseudomonadales bacterium
AGCCGACCCGCCAGGGGTCGGCTTGACTAATTTGTTACATGTGAATTTTACGCCCATGTCAGCCCTCTGGGTAAACTAAAACTACTATATTCTAAGTGAACAATGCGCCTGTGGCTCGGGTTACTAGCCTTGCTGGAAGCATGAAGTAGATGTGGGCGCATTACCAGCATATCGCCAGGGTTAGCAGCACATATATAGTGGTTTGTGTTCCTAACTAGAGCGGCTTTTGATTGGTCATTGAGTATTCCGTAAACATGGCTTTTAGGGACAATTTTTAAACACCCAGTAGATTCATCAGCTAGATCTAGATGTATTCGAAAAGTTACCATGCTTTCTAATACCTCAACATTTGGTTGAACATGTATAACACCATCTTTTATGGACCATGGCCCCCAGCCCGGAATTTCAAGCTTTTGCGTAACGGCTATGGTCTTGTCTTGATGCCAGGTTACTAACCAATTCTTATCTGGTGTTTTATCAAACAATATAGCTCTAACTAGTTTCGCATCGCTTCCCAAATAATATTTGGCTTTATCCAAGAGAAGTTCGGAATGAGCCAATTCATGAATAGTCGGAATCTTCTTGTCCGCATTACGCATTCCATACATTCCAGAACTGTCGTACAGGACATTGAGCTCTTGCAGAATCTCGTCAATAGAACGGCTACTAAGAAACCCTTTTACAAACTCAACCCCATGCTCTGCAAAACTGTAATCTTGGCTCATACTTATTTACATGTAACGCCCCAATGAGCCGCACCGCCAGGTGTCGGCTTGATTGGCTTGTTATGCATTTGTACCTACCAAAACTTCCACCATGCTTTCTTTGTATTTTCTTCGCTAGACCCAAAAGTTGGCAAGCTATTCAATGATTCGTCAAACTCAAGATCATCAAAGATCTCCGTCATATATTCCCTCGTTCTAGACAAAGGATGCTCTGGAAACCTTTCATCATATTTCGGATGATCAGCTCTATTTGCCATAAAATCAGCTTTATAAGCTGGATCATAGGGATCAACCTCCCAGCCAATCAATTTGCCTGTTTCTTCATCTGCTTCTTTGCAATCCTCGATTATCAGGACTGCTGATTCCCTCATCCCTGTCATTCCCGATTCGACTGCTTGGATTTTAATTACATATGAACAATTGGCAAATGGGAGTGTATATGAGCCTAAGAATGCAAAGCCTGTAGGATCTAACTTTATCTTATACAGAGTTTTAACTGCACTTAACCCTTTTAATTCCTCTAGCTCGATTTCAAGAGGAGCAAGGCCATTCGCTTCAGCCATTGATCGATAAAACCCTCTCAGATTATCTATATCGTCTAATCCGACTTCGATGTCAGGAACCATTGGAAAGTAATTAACTGATAGGATGTCGCCAAACTCATTGCTCCATCGCGCAATTCCATTGCTTTCATCAGTATCATGAAACTTCCATCTTTCATTGAATTTAAATATATCTTTAATCATCGTACTACTTCATTTCCGTATGCATAACGCCCTAATGACGGGCCGCGCCAGCGGTCCCGTTGATTATTTTGTTATGTGAAGCCCCGACTGCCAAGCCCTATTTGAATAATTTACATTCATTACTAGATTGTCCCGCTATACGACGCTGTTGGAACCTTATGGCGCTGACTCAACAAAAAAACTAGCAATTGGTATCAACGCAATCAAGTTGCAGACAATTCCAACCACAAATAGTTTACGCCGCAATAACAAAACAGCAGAGACAGACACTAATTGAATAAATGCACTAACCCAGAATAGTTGCCCAATATTAGCGTATGCGCCAGCTGCTTCACCTGATAAGAAAGTTGGTAGAATCACTAACAAGACATAACCAGCAAATATACTAAGAATTGCTACGGTAGCCCGATTTACTGCAAACTCGACTTTATTCATAGCTTTCATCTATATGAACTTACCACAATGCACAGAAATCATACTCACATAACGCCTTGCTAAGCCGACCCGCCAGGGGTCGGCTTGAGCAACTTGTTAGCATCTTGGTAGTACATATAATACATACTATTTGGTACCACAAAGCGCTTACCTTCGATCTCTATTACACTATTCGACCCAACGCCTTGAAATAGCACTTTTGCTTTGTAAATATCATTCGGAGAATCTCCAATAGTAGATTTTACAAAGGACTTATAATCGCCCAGAAATAATACGTGAGCTTTTTCATTGCGAACGCCAGTTGTAGACATAGTACTATCAATCAAGCCTCCCTGAAATTTACCCACAAAAAGAGGTACAAAATATATTGCCAGATGCAAGATCCAAACTTTAGTAGAATCTTCATTACCGTTATTGTTCCTACTACTAACCCACCTGAACCAATATATAACGGCCATTAAGAATACTGAGAAAGCTAAGCCAATAAATAGAGATAAATCGTTGAATGCGAGGATAGCTAGAAATATTAGGCCAAAGAACCCGATTACGGAATAGTTAGCCTCATCTAATGTTATCTTTGGTATTTCCGGAAGCTCATCAAATTTTTCCTCTCCGTGATAGGTGCGGCGTTTAATGTAAAAATAGGCCCTTTGTATAGCTCGTATGAAAGGTGTAAGGGTTATTACTATACAAAACAGAAGACCAGAAATGATCGAGTATAAAAAGCCAAAGCACAAGGCTATAGCTACAAACAATAGGCCATCACCGATTGTTATACCTGTCGGATAATGTCCGACTCTAAGAACATAGAAGAATAGTATAAACAGCCCAACAGCTATACTTAGCTGGAGCACGTATTTCAACCGCTCTATAAGGATCTTTATAGTTTCCATCGTTTAGAACTCTCTTCCCTGGACTATGCTAACGTTAAGCTAACGGGCGGCCAAAGCGATAGCTTTGGTCGTCCGGTGCGTTGAGCGATTTGTTAGACATATTTCTATACTAGCCTCTCCAATTTACCTTTTCGCTTATAAATATTTTTATAATCCCACTGTATTTTGGTTGCTTTTTTAAGCCACCTCTTCAAATCTTTCACTGAAATTTGATCGGGGTCTGTATAACGGATCGAGGCATCTTTGAATTTTCCAGTGCCTGGTTTCAATTCAGGCTCCTCGAAATCCGCTCCACTCCAAAACATTAACCTTATGCAGTCTTTGAGCTTACTGTAACCTACTGTAGGGTTCTCATCTAAGAACCAGACTGGATGGCCATGCCATATTTTACTTTCCGCTTGAGGTAGATTCGAATCAATTTCTTGCATCAACTTTTCACAGATGAATTTTTCATCATCGATTTGTGCCGAGTTAAACTCTTCAATTGATTCATATTTCATATGCTTACCTAAATAAGTGCTCTGTCGTATATGAGTGTCTAACGTCCGCTTAAAATGCGCCGCCAGGCGTCATTTTTGAAGCGCTTGTTATGTATTAATTCACTACTTATCATCCAACTTGCACAACCTCTAGATCAATTGACTTGACCTCAAATAAGTGCCGTTTATGTAGTTTAACGCTGCTTAAATCAAAGAGTGCTAGATTATAACCTGGGCCTAACATGCTTTTATATACTACGCCATCATAACCGTTTTGCTTGAAAGCCTCTGCCAATATTTGTGTTGGAACATAGTCTGCTTGTGTATCAGTCGGATTAATAGGCCTAGAGAAAGCCCTATCGATATGAGCCCAGACAGCTTCCTCTTTTTTCGCATCATCAGGCTCGTAGATCCCTTTATCCACATCAAAAAACAAAGGGTTCGAGGAATGCTTTTCCGAGCAATCTATCACCTTTAATTCTCTTTTAGTTATAAATATACCAACACTAAGCTCCATCCCAACCCAGGGACGACACTCATTTATTGACGTTTTATGATCAGTCGCCAGGTAAATATACGGAATACCTTTAGGGTTAACCCTACCTTCTTTAGCGAATTCTTTTTTTGGAAACATTCGTTCTGAAGAATAAGGATATTTTCTCTCACCGAACTCCTCATCAATATGAGTATCGCAGCCCATCTGGGCACGCCAAAACACTCTTTCCTTTTTGATATCCTTTACTCTTCTCTCACAGGTTTTTAGTACTGTATCTATGAAATGTTTCTCTTCATCATCATATATATACCTACTTTCATTGAGAATTCTATTTGTAAATTTCCAATAGCTTCTCCATGATTTAAAAGACATTCTCACCCCACTATTGAATTACATAACGCCCTAATGACTGGCCGCGCCAGCGGTCCAGTTGATTAATTTGTTATGTCATCCTTTAACCACATCTGATAACCACTAAAGCCAAGCTCCTTAATCTTTTCAATCGCCTCTTTTTCCGGAACCAACTCCAGTGAGTAAGGACCTCCAATTTGACTTGAAACTTCTTCCCTATGTGCAGCCATTGCTGGCATAAGGCCCGGATTGGAAGCCCCAATCACCGCACTTGTGAACTCAGTGATTGCAAACCCCTCTGTGTTTCCAATCCTAATGTAATATGACTTTCCAGCCTTTAGATCGATAACAAGTTCTGAAAAAGACGGTTCTAACCATGCTTGAGACTTGAACTTGTGCACTCCTGGATTTAAATCTAAAACGATGAAGCTCTCATTCTTGACCTTGATAGGTTCACTTTCATCAATTCGAAATGGGAACGAAAGAAGGGAACGATTATATTCCCACTCGCGGAACAAATACACTCGTGACTTTTCAACGCTTAAGCTTGGCTGTTCTAACTGATATTGAGAATATGTTTTACCAGCGGTAGAACATCCTGCGGTTAACATATAAACAAGCAAGATAATTAGATGCTTCATTTTTTGGTTCCACTATGGATGTCGAATATTATCAATCTGACATAACGCCTCAATGAGCCGCGCCGCCAGGCGTCGGCTTGATTGACTTGTTAAATTTGTGATCCTAATCCCTAATGCAAATTAAGCCATAATTACGTTGTGCCACCCGGCTATAAAATTCAGCAAAGTCCGTGATATAGCTTTTGAAGCGGACAAACTGCTCATTTTCTCCACACTTGTATAGATTAAGCTCTGCCATTTTTACTGGATCAAATCTCAACTCCAAATCGCGAAGATCTATTTGAGCCAAGTACTCAGCTGAATCTTTTACAAACTCTGGACTGCTAAACCTAGATAGTATCCCTTGTGTACCAGTCGCATGCTCTGGCATTGACTTTTCACCATAGATCAACTTGTATTCAAATGAATCTTGTAAATTTACAGCACTTGAAAATGAACTTGGATTGAATATAAAGTTTAAAGCTTCAAAGACACGATCCAGTGAAAATGTGAAATTATAAATATCCGGGAATTCTTCGAATAGTTTAACTGTCTCCATGTTTTCTTTACAGTAGGAGATATAAGGTTCTTTTTTCTTTGACTCCCATGCGGGAATCATTAAAGTAAAGTCCTCCCAGTACTCTCTACTAACTCTCGCCTTACAAAAGGCCTCGGAATCAATTGGTAAAGCCTGATAATTTAAATCAATACCCATGCTTTTTCATTTCCCGAACTTGCTCTATACCATTTAGAAATTTAACGCCTCAAGAAGAGGCGCGCTTTAGCGCGTCCT
>JAKSAW010000597.1 GCA_022361455.1 Pseudomonadales bacterium
AAGTCGTTGTAGGCAACATAGTCTTCTGCTTCAACTCGGCCAGGAACCACAACAGATGGCGCTGCATCACCGCTGCTATTATCTGAGCTATCGCTATCCGAGCCACCGTTGTTTCCGGAGCTGTCAGAACCATCATTTCCATTAGAATCACTAGAATTGTCATTACCGTTATCAGCAAAGCCTTTTACAGCCAATTCGCTAACACTAATAAACGGTGCATTACCACCAGCGAGGCCTTGAATACGAATGCCGTAACCTTGCTCCGCTTGATTAAGGGACAACGTATAAGTTTCATAACTTTGACCATTATTGCGATGTGGATACGCAGGTGAAATTGCTACAGGAACGCGTTCCCAAGAGCCGCCAGGTTGACGTTGAACTTCTACGTGAAGATCTGATTGAAACCAACCGCCATCGTGGAAATGTCTACCTTCGGTAAAAATAACTTCAGTGAAGTTGTACTTAGCATCATAGGTATAACCGATATATTCTTCATGGCTACCGCGACCGAAATCGAAAGTATCGTACTGCAAAGCACTACTGTTGCTACCTATAGAGGCAGTTTGTCCATCACGAATAGTTTCAATATTGCGATTACCACCACCTCTCGGGGACATTACCGTTGCGATAATCTCACTCGCCTCGGCTTCTAGATTTCGTTCCTCTTCATTCACAACAACTTCGTCACCATTATCAGAAGTGGTTCCATCACTATTCGTCGCGGTATCAACAATAACTTCTAATTCGCTAACGCTAATAAAAGGGACATTGCCACCAGCAAGCCCAGTAATACGAACTCCGAATCCGCTCGTAGGTTCAAAGCTTAGGGTATATTTATCAAAAAACTCCCTATCATTACGATAGGGATAGGCCGGGCTTATATCTGTTGCTACATCTTCCCAAACACCATTCATGTTTTTAACTTCTACATGAAGGTCATCGATAAAATATCCGCCATCCCAAAAGTGCTTTCCTTCAATAAAGACAACTTTGGAAAAGGTTTTCTCTTCTGTAAATTCATACCCAATATATTCTTGCTGACTACCCGTACCTCTATCATAAGTGTCATATTGCAATCGTGAATCTGTACTACCTTGACGTCCGAATTGTCCATCTCGAATAATTTCAATATTTCGGTTTCCACCACCTTGTGGAGAAGTAACCGTCGCAACAATATTGCTAGCTTGATCCGCTATATTGATTTCATCTGTACTATTTTCGGAACCATTTCCGCTCTGATAAACGCGAACATAGTCCACTTGCATGGTTTGAGGAAAGCGAGTGCTGTTATTTGGATTTCCGGGCCAATTCCCACCTACAGCAACATTGAGTAATAAGTGGAATCTCTGATCGAATGGCGCAGGATAAGGCGCCTTCTCACTATGCCAATCGGTTTGCGTTTGGAAATGTTGGCCATCTACGTACCAGCGAATTTCGCCTTCTTCCCATTGAATCTCGTAATCATGAAAAGAATCAGCTGGGTTTTGATTTGGTGTAAATGAATCACCCGTATGAACGTTTCGGGGCCATTCGCCACCATAGTGTAACGTTCCATGTACGGTGCCATTATTCGGCGTTTTAAGATTTACCGCTTCCATGATATCAATCTCACCACTGGATGCCCATCCGCCATACATCCAGTCGGTAGGCAGCATCCAAATGGCAGGCCATAGGCCTCGGCCTTCAGGCAACTTAGCTCTTACGACAATCCTGCCGTATTTCCAATCGCCTTTATTTAGCGTTCTTAAACGGGCAGATGTGTACTGTCGCGTACCATCAGGCCCAGTGAATTGTTCCTGTAACGCGCGAATATTAAGGAAGCCGTTTTCAACCCAGGAGTTTGCTTGCCGATCGGTGTAATACTGTAATTCACTATTACCCCCTCCCTGTCCGTTAACTTCGTGTTCCCACTTAGTTGAATCTATTTGATTACCATTAAATTCGTCTGACCATACGAGTTGCCAGTTACCCTGAGCAATTGCATAAGGGGATATAAGACACAAGATTAGAGCAAGAATATAAGCCATAAGATTAACCCGTTTTTTTAATTATTAGAAAGTACGGCACTTAAACTATGGTTTTAAAAAAGTGCCGTACGTCCATCTTGGATGGGTCAATCTACTTTATTGCACTAAAAACATTCACACTTGAACAA
>JAKSAW010000230.1 GCA_022361455.1 Pseudomonadales bacterium
AAGCGGGCTTAGTATTGAAAATATTAATTACGATCTCGATTTCAATGCCAAGATTGTTGCTTGCTCTGATCTTGATCCTGAGTGCTCTACCGTGGATGCAGAATTTGTATCCTATACGGATAACTTAGAAATAAATGCCTATGATATCTATCTTGAACATGAGTGGAGGGTAGATCCTTCCCACATGTTTACTTATGGCGTGCGCTATGGCAACGATGATTATTTAAAGGAGGGTCGCTTAGAACCCAGAATACGATGGGACAACTTTATAAATCCAGAACTAACCACTTATGCATCTTTCGGACAGTATTCACAATTACCTGAACTCAGAGAAATGATAGAGGTATTAGGTAATAAAAACCTAAGCACCATAAAAGCAGACCACTATGTGTTGGGTTTATCGAAAAGCTTTGGTGAATCATGGCGTTTTAGTTCTGATATTTACTACAAAAAGCTGTCCGATATTGTCATTTCTACAGAACAAGATGACGGTGCAGACAATTATAGTAACAACGCCACTGGCGAAGCCTATGGCATCGAATTCCTGATTAATAGGGACTTAACTGATCGATGGTATGGCTGGGCATCGCTAAGCTTGTCTAAAACCGAGCGGACCAACACGGTTACAGGAAAAACAATAAAGTTCGAATACGACAAACCGATTTTATTCAACTTAGTGGTCAATAGACTTGTTGGTGAGAGCTGGAATTTGGGTATCAAGTGGACATTCCAAAGTGGTGGCCGATATACCCCCGTCACCGATCTGATACCAAGTGAAAATTTTCCCGAGGTCTTTGAGCCAGTTTACGGCGAACTCAACTCAGAAGAGTACCCTGATTATCATCGATTGGATTTCCGAGCTGAATACACTAGTCCGAAACCTTGGGGGTATTGGAAATTCTATGCTGACATCCTAAATGTCTATAACCGCGATAACATAGAGGAATATGAGTATGCGCCGGATGGTCAAGATTTAGTGGATACACCAGCTGGATTCGGAAAAAACGTACCGGTAAAAGCCGAATACAGTGACGGCCTGATACCGTCGATCGGGTTTGAAGTACAGTTTTAGATCACATTACCTCGTAACTGAAAACAACCCCTAAGGAGCCAAATAGCTATATTCATCAGATTCCAAGTTCCAAACTGCTCGAACATGGTAATCCGTTCTGTCAGGTTGTTCCAACTGAAGCGATTCAAGGTTGGTTGCCTGTAACACTAGTACCCCAAAATTATCATAGGCTTTGTCGTCTGCCTCAAAGCAGTATGCTATCTGCGGATCTTTAACCGCTGAGCCTGGCTGATGCTTGAGGGCGTAGATTCGTTTTGAACGGGGCGAAAGCTGTTGCCACTGTGATTGCGCATAATCATCTTGAGAACAAAGCCGAGCCACACAATCCAGCCGCATTTGCCATTTACGCTCGGTACAATAGAAATGCAAGGAACATGCTGGTTCCCGCCTAAGTTGACCCCACTTTTGAGAACGTATATCGGTATGTATAACGAAACAGGGCAGCTTCGATGCACTATCAAAGCTGCTATCTAAATTTCTCAACACAACAGTTCTGGCCTCGGCAGGCAGAGTAACTAAGGTTGGATTCCAAAAGTTACCGCGTTTAGCTAAATCTTTTTTAACTTCAAGAAGCCAGTCATCAAAAAGCTGTCTGAGGTTCTGCATGGTATTATTTGCGAACTGGTAATTAAATTCAGACTTTCATTTTAGATTAAGAATTGAATGATTCATAGCGGTCGTAACTAACGAGCAGCATTCGCTGGTAGATGTATTTTCACAACAGACTGCGCTGGCATTTCGAAATTTATATGCAGGCCGTCATCTCCGTGAGAGAAAATGTCAACGGCCTCACTCCGAGGTAAGTCCCATGGTCTATTAGTGTTGTCCAACCAGCTTGCCGTAACACCCTCAATGTCCAAGTATGAATTTTCCAAGACAAGACTAATAGAATAATTATCAAACCTTGGCTCACCACGGTAGTTTGAGATGAGAATACTTATGTCATCATTTTATTGCTTTGCCTGTAGGTATAGACTTTTTCGATAAACTCATCGCGAAAACCATGAAAGAAAACTAGAAAAAATCCGGTTCATTCCAGCCTTCTACAATAGTGACTGGTTTCTTACCGTTATCTATTCTATCAACCGTGAACAGCGATAAAGCTTTCTCCACAAGAATCTGATAATCATCAGGATCTTTAGCTGGCCGACGTTCGGGCATAAAATTCAGTAGAGAAGATAAAATAGGAAACACAGGTTCACGAGCAAGACAAGCGGCGTTATAAGTCATCAATAGCAAGACTTCTGAACCGACATTTTGAATGGCATCAATTTTTTCATTAACTGACATTACATAGTCAGCATTAAATTCTCCAGAATCGCAGCTATAATTAGACAAACTAAATTCGGTTCTTATCAATGAA
>JAKSAW010000225.1 GCA_022361455.1 Pseudomonadales bacterium
AAACGAGCTGCAACGGCTGCGGCCGATCCACCTGATGAACCGCCCGGCACGTACTCGAGATTCCAAGGGTTTTTAGCTGGACCATAAAAACTGGTTTCGTTGGAAGAGCCCATGGCGAACTCATCCATATTGGTCTTGCCTAAACTCACCACGCCGGCTTGATTGAGCTTATCAACAACTGTTGCGTTGTATGGCGCTTCAAAATTGTCCAGCATCTTTGAGCCACAGCTGGTTTTAATACCGAGGGTGCAGAAGATATCCTTGTGGGCAATGGGCAAGCCTGTCATTGGCCCAGCTTCACCTTTACTGCGGATGTCATCAGCGTTGGCGGCTTGCGCTAGCGCCTGCTCTTCGGTCACGGTAATAAAGCTATTGATGTCAGAGTCGCTGTTCTTGATGCGATCTAAAAAGTGTTGCGTTAATTCAACACTCGATACTTGTTTGCTGTCTAATAGTGCAGCTAATTCAGTCAGAGTTTTACTGTGCATGTGGGCGAATCCTTCACTCAATCACTTTAGGTACAAGATAGAGGCCATCTTCTGTGGCGGGCGCAACCGTTTGATAATCTTCACGGTGGTTGGATTCGGTCACTTCGTCGCTACGCAACCGCTGGGTCGCGTCCAAAGGGTGAGCCATTGGTTCGATGTCGCTTGTGTCTGCAGCTTGAAGTTGTTCCACTAGACCTATAATGCTGGAAAGACTGTTGGCGTACTCGGGGGCCTTGCTGTCATCGATTTTGATGCGAGCAAGTTTGGCAATTTTTGCCACTTCTTCATTATCAAGGGCCATTACTGGGCTCCAGTTGGGTTGAGCTGGTCTTATAAAAAGGCCGCTAATGTTATCAGAAAACCTGCGGGATGGGGATCGGCTTGGGCAAGCCGAAACACCAGTTCCGGATCTTAAATTATGTTGCTAGAAAATGAACTGTAGCTGGCGAAATCATGACAAGAAACTTGCCCAAAGATGGCTGCACTGCTAGAGTTGGCCCCAATCGGTAAAATGTTATAAATCATAGGGTTTACCCCCTATTTTTGTTCCCGAAACAGTCCCAATTTCTAAAAGTTGACGTTCCGAATCTATGTTTAAGCGCCTTAGAGGTATGTTCTCAACAGATCTATCCATTGATCTAGGAACAGCCAATACCCTTATTTATGTAAAAGACCGTGGCATTGTCCTTGATGAGCCGTCCGTGGTCGCTATTCGCCAACAGAATGGTCAGAAAAGTGTGGCTGCCGTTGGTATGGATGCAAAGCGAATGCTAGGTAGAACTCCTGGCAATATTACTGCTATCCGCCCCTTAAAAGATGGGGTTATTGCTGATTTCCATGTTACCGAAAAGATGTTGCAGCACTTTATTCACAAAGTGCACGAAAACAGCTTTATCACTCCAAGCCCTCGCGTTTTGGTGTGCGTACCTTGTCAGTCTACTCAAGTAGAGAAAAAAGCGATTAAAGAGTCAGCTCTTGGCGCAGGTTCAAGAGAAGTCTATTTGATTGAAGAACCGATGGCGGCTGCAATCGGTGCGGGACTGCCGGTTGAAGAAGCCAGTGGTTCCATGGTCGTGGATATTGGTGGTGGTACCACTGAGATCGCTCTGATTTCTTTAAACGGTGTGGTTTACTCAGATTCGGTTCGTGTTGGTGGTGATAAATTCGACGAAGCTATTGTGACCTATGTACGTCGCAATTACGGTAGCCTGATTGGTGAGGCTACAGCAGAAAGAATTAAAGAAGAAATCGGTTGTGCCTATCCTGGCAACGAATTATTAGAAATCGATGTTCGTGGTCGTAATTTGGCGGAAGGTGTTCCGCGCAGCTTTGCGCTGAACAGTAACGAGATTTTGGAAGCTTTGCAGGAGCCATTATCTTCTATAGTTAGTGCAGTTAAGAGTGCTCTAGAACAGTCACCACCAGAACTGGCTTCTGATATTGCAGAACGCGGTTTAGTATTGACTGGTGGCGGAGCGCTGTTGCGAGATCTAGATCGTTTGCTCTCAGAGGAAACAGGACTACCGGTTATAGTCGCTGAAGATCCGTTAACTTGCGTAGCCCGAGGTGGCGGCCGTGCCATGGAGATGATGGATCGCAGCGGTTTTGATATGTTCTCTGTGGACTAGCAGGTAGTAGATTGAACTAAGCCTCTATTGAGTGACCTCAGTAGGGGCTTTTGTGTTTCTAGGATAAGGCTTCTAGGATGACTGAACAGCTCAAGGGATTGATATTAACGCTACGATCTAAGCGCCGACCAATTTAGTATAGGTACCAATAAAACCCGGAGGGATAGCCAATAAAACCTATCTTTGCTCAAAATACCGCCAATCGTTATCGGCTTGTGTTTTTTACCATGATTTCTTTTGCGCTGATGTTCACTGATCACCGTACGGATATGTTGGATCCTGTCCGTAATGCGCTTTCGGTATTTGCTTTACCCATTCACTATGTCGCCGATATCCCGACGGAGATTGTTGAGTGGTCATCGCAGAGTGTGCAAAGCCGTGAGGACCTAGAAAAAGAAAATCGCCGCTTAACAGCTGAAGTGTTGTTACTGCAACGCCGTGTGCAAAAGTTAGCCTCTATCGTCGCTGAAAATACCCGTTTAAAAGAACTCATGAATTCTTC
>JAKSAW010000577.1 GCA_022361455.1 Pseudomonadales bacterium
CACCTGGAAATAGGTTCTTCCGTCTTTCATTGGGATGTTTGGTGTCGACGCACTTTACATTTCTGTATACCGAGAAGAGGCGCTTTTTTGTAACTTATTGAATTATAAGCTGTGTCGGATGCTGGCCTGATCTTTGCTTTTGTGAGGTACATCACAAATTTTAAGCTAACAAAAACTACCTCTCGGAGATGTCGATGCGTTTAATGAATGCGATTTTGGGAACAGTGGCTCTATCTGCAAGTATGTCAGCTTCCGCGCTTGTTATTGATTTTAATGATACAGCGCTTGCTTCAGACGGGGCGATTGCAGGCTGCTACCAAAGCTCTACCTACAAGCATTGTTCCGGTAACACCGTACAACAGGATGGGTACAATATATCTGGTCCAGCCAAATACTTTATCGGGCCAAACTACAATAACTCAGATGCCAACAATGTTGCTTATGATGGTGACGACTTTTTATTAGCGCACTCAGGAATTACCTTTGCTCAATCTGGCGGAGGTTCTTTCACTCTGAACGGCCTAGATTTAGGGAACTGGTATGACCATCATGGTGCTTCAGGAACTTATGATCCTCAAAAGACTTGGCGTGTCACCGGGAATTTATTAGCAGGCGGTTCAATTTTCCAAGATCTTACTTTGGATGATGTAGGGAATAGTGCTGATCGAGATGGAAACGATTTTCAGAGCTTTATTCTGTCAGGCTTTGCTGATATCACCTCTTTCTCAGTCACTAACATAAGCGGCGGATATCCTTACATGGTTTTAGACAATGTCGTGGTTAATGCAGAGGTTCCAGAGCCAGGTACTATCGCGATGTTTGGTTTAGGTCTTCTGGGGTTAGGCTTTGCACGATCCAAGGCTAAAAAAGCATAATTGCTAAAGATTTCTAATCTTTCAAAAGCCCGCGTTAATGCGGGCTTTTTTGTTTCTGCCTTAGATGAAAAATATTTCTAAAATCTCCATGTAGAGGTGTTTTTTGCACCAGATAGGTGTTTGAATATCGTTAACAATATACAAACACCATAGGGAGTTAGCATGCTGTCCAAGTTTTTTTTGGAGTATTGTTTTCGTGTTCGTTTTTTGATGGTTGCCTTTGTCGTCTTATTTCCAATGAGTGTCGGGGCAACTTCAAAGGCCATTGAAGGCTGGACCAATGTCACTAAACCACTTGATGCCACCGGAAGAGGTAAGCGCATCGACATTGGGGGTGGCAATATGGATCATGCCGATCTTTCTACTTTTGATCCAGGGGTGCTAACACCAGGCAGTGTGGTTAATCTCTTTAACCGTGGTAAGGCATACAAAACCAATCTGTTGTTCCATCAATCTGGCACCAAAGATCATCCCATTATATTTAATGGTGTTACCGATGCTCAGGGCAATCGGCCAGAAGTGAATTGTAATGGCGCCCGTATTGGTCATGGTCGTATAAAAGATTGGATTATGCCTGGTGCAAAACTTGGTGATCGAACTGGTCCACCTTGGAATGATAATGACTGGTCTTCCGGTTATGGTTGTTGGCAGTTATCTTTTAGTCGTTCAAGTGATCCCAAGTGGGAAATGATGGAGTGGATGGAGTTTCGCAATCTTCACATTCATGGTGCCAACAAAGATTCAGTCTATAACGATAAGCATCGTTATATAAAAGGCGCGTCACCGATACGTGTGTCGAACGGTCGGCATATTACCTTTCAAGGAATGATCTTTGAAAACAATGGCAATGGTTTATTTGTGGCGGCTAATGTTCAAAATGGTCCCATTATTGTTCGCGGTAGTTTGTTTAAGAACAATGGAGTTCCTGGCAGTTATTTAGAGCATAACGTTTATGTGCAGTCTATTGGCACAAAGGAATTCCCCGATATTTTCGAAGGTAATCATTTTGGCAAGCTAAAAAAAGGTTCCCGTGGGGCTAGTGGTATTAAGCATCGTGGTACTAATGTCATTATTCGCTACAACACGCTGCTATGTCAGGCACGTTGCTTTGATGTTGTGGAAGCTCAAGATCATTTACCAGGAGGCGTGTTAGCTGCTTATTCACCATGGCAATTGCTCACCGATTACAGGGCAGGCATTCATATCTATGGCAACCAGCTCACTATTGATGAAAGCAGGGGAGTATTAGCGGTTTATCCGATTCATATTGGTATGGACACCACGCAAGTTCCACCCGACGATCAAACTTTTAATCCATGTTGTGCAGGCGATTTGAGTGGTAAGCCAATGGCCAGAGCCTATGGCGCACCAGCACTTTATTATCACAATTCTCATGCCTACAAATTCAAAAACTATTTTAATGGCCTTTTTGATACGGATGCTGCTGGTGGTGGAGGAGAGTCGCGCCACCCAGGAAAAATTATTGCCATGAATAATGTTTGGAGTGTCAACGGTACCAAAGAGCATTATGTAACTCACATGCGTTATTCAGGGCAGGTTACCTATAAAGGCGGCAATTTAATTCATGTTTCCCGCGCGGAGATGGGCACAGTCGTTGAGGGTCGAGATTTACGCCCGGATCCGAATATTGAGATCTTCGGTTCGCCCACGATATCCAGAAGCCAAGATCCTATGTTTAAAGCGCCTTTCGTGTCGAATATGGAGGCGACTGATTTATCGTTGAAGTTGGGGTCTCCTGCTAGAAGCCTTGCGGTACCATTAGAAAAAATTCATCCAGAATCAAAAGGGCGTTTGGTAAAACCACTAGATAAGGTTATGGCTGGTTACATTGATGTTGGCGACAATACGGCATTTGAGAAAAATGGCGGTTATGCCAAGATCAATGATGAGATCATTAAATATGAGCGCACTAAAGAAAGTAATTTGATTTACGTATCTAAGAGGGGAGCCATGGGGTCACGAGCTGTTTCGCACTATCGTGGGGAGGAAATAGAGCTGCCAGCAGACAAAGTTTATCCCGTTGATCTTCAACCGGTCCCTGCTTCTCAGGGTGGTGGCGCAGTACCAAGAGCGACGGCATTTAATTTGGGTGCTTACGAGTAACAACTATCTGTAAAAGCTAATATAAGGCTAGGTCCTTTTATCAATTAAAAGAATCTTTGCTTTAAGTTTGGATTGATGTTTTAAAAAAGGCTTGGTTATGACCAAGCCTTTTTGCTTTTAAGACCGTTGTTTTCTTCTAGCAACAAAGGTCGCAAAAAGTCCGCTAACCATTAATGCTAGCGATCCTGGTTCTGGAACATCTTTCGCGATAAACACACCGTCAGTTACGCGTGTTTCTAGTGCGCGAAATGCAGTGTCTGCGCTTGGGTTAAAACTGTTGCTCTCAATGGCCATGCCGTCGCTATAAAGATCGCCATGAAACTCCGTCATCCACAGGTGCGCGCCGGAGGGATCTGCTGCAGCAATTACAGCCGTGTACATTTGACCGCTGTTAAAGATGATATCGCGAACATCGAAGTCCACCCAGCCATCATGGCCTGGACCTGGATCGCCCACTACAGTGGTTAAGGCCGTATCGCCATATCCAACACCTTCAAAAAGTAAAAACTGTAAATCAAAATTAGCACCTGCAGGAAAAGCGGCACGAGTGCCTAGGCCATAGACTTCATCGACTTCGAAGCCAATACTTGTATAACTCGAGCCGGTTGCCCTAAAGGTTTGTCCATGAAAACCTCCACGTGTTGCAGGATCAGAATAATCAGTAAAGGTGCCTGTGGAAGATGCACCACCAATACCATCATCAATCAGAATCGGTGCGGCAACGGCCAAATTAACACTGAACATGCCGGCTAGAATGGCGCCAATTGGCTTTTTCGAATTCATTTAAAACTCCCTTTTACGTTTGTGTGGTGTTATTTATCACTATTGCTAATTCAATCGGTAAATAGCGATAGTTTTTTCAATTCCATCTATAAATTCTTTCTTCACCGAGACGCCTTTGGTGTTTGCCAGTCCCAATAAGGAATAGTTTAAAGAGGTGTCTTCAATTTCGTGAATAAACTCTACTATGCAGGTATTCCTATTACAGTCTGTTGAATCAATACGAATGCCTTCAATGTTTAAATCAGTGAATCGTGTTTCAAGTGTTGATAGCGCTTGTTCCATAATTGCTTGGTTGTTTTCGTCCTGCTCTTCTTGGAAGTGAGCAATATGTTTATCGTCGAAGGATTGTTTGTATTCATTTTCCATTACCAATAGAGTCTCTTCGCTTGGTGGAGCTGAATACTCCCGCACATCTATTTCTGCGGTCTTTAAGTGGTTTAATTCCTCTAATAACTTCTGATGGCTCGCTCTCAATGAATCGATTTCAGCGAGTAACTCGTCATAAGATACTTGTTGTTGCTGAGATGGAGTTTTTAATCCTTTGCTTTTGATGACCGCATGGTTCGCATCGTTGGCTTCGTTCTCCTGCAGGACTTCAAGGGACTCTTCAGTCGGATGAGGCAATAAAAGCTCGTGGATAAGCGCACTGCTAATCAACGTTGCGAAAAAAATAAAGAAGGTGTGTTTTAACATGGCCTTTATCCACAGAGCTTTATCTAACTGTCTAGTTATTTAGTTAGTTATCTTGAAGGTAACGAATTCCATAGAAGGTATCGTTAACATTAAGTACGCAAGAAACACTGGCGTAACCATAGCTATATTGATCTCCTAAAGGCAGGCTGATGGATTTATTGCCGGCACCATCACTAGCAAAGCCCCAGGTCATATCTGTTGGTGAACCATAGTTGCTGGTTGTACTTAAAGTACAAAATGGATCGGGGCCATTGCTTAACGCTCGATTGATACGCGCATAAACAGCGTTAATAGTGTTATAGCCGCCTTCTTTTGTGATTGGGCAAAGTACAACTGCTGTCCCGCCACTTGCTTTTAAACCGCCACCACTTTCGGTAGTCGTCCCTAGTTCTGTGATACATCCTCTTGGTGCAGATAATGTCCAATCTTCCGCAAAGGTTGGTGTAGAAATTTGAATGAATGATAAGCCGACAAGCGCTGCAAGATGCTGGTGTGTCCTTTTCATTTTGATCACCTAATGAACAAGTTTTGTGTAAAGAATCCTTTTTTAGAATTGCGAGCTTACTCTACCTTTGTATGATTTTGATCATTAGCCCCCATTTGAGGGGGATTACTTTGAGATATTTTTGTATGAATACGACAGTCATAAAATGTTCATTAAAAAAAATGAGCAATTACTAAGAATTATTTTGTTATGAGAACGTTGGGTCATGTAAAGATTTATTAATTTAGAGTTTTATCAATTCACACCAAACTGATAATTCAGTAAGCCCCAGGATTTACAATATCTCGCAACGCTTATATAACCAATAAATAGCTGTAAGCCTTTGTTTATGCCTATACGCACTAAGTAAACAGTGTATCTTTTTGCTGGAACCATGGTTCTAGGTTCAGCCTTTTACGGTAAACGTTAGAAGAGTTGGGTATATATGTTTTTTCGTTTTGTGTTACATAAGTATACAAACAACAACAACTGCTTTCGCATTCGCACTTTTTTTAGATTGTTTACTCTATTTCGCACATGGATAATCCACTCCGAAAGTTAAGCGGATGTGTTTGTTTTTCCTGAATTTATACGCTTATTAGCTTTTATATCTTTCGTTTAGATAGCTTTCTGCACAAATCGGAAGTGTTGGCCTTGGTGTTTTTACGCTTGTTGTTATTTCGTGCTTTTTGAGTTTTTGGCAATGGAATTTTTCGCACTTAATCAAAAGTGCAGTGATCTTTTTTTATTTTTTATAGCGAGATTTGACTGATGGATTCAAAATATTCAAATAGTAACCTGCACAAATTTAACAACCCTGAAGTTGTTATCGAAGGTTGGTATTGGGCTCTTCAATCACGAGAGCTTAAACCAGGTAAAGCTAAAGGCGTTCGATTAAGTGGAAAAGATTTAGCCATTTTTCGCACAGAAAGCGGGGAAGTGGTGGCGATGGATGCTTTTTGTCCACACCGTGGTGCTCACTTAGGTGGTGGTACTGTTGAGGGTGACGCGCTACGTTGCTACTACCATCATTGGAAATTTGATCGCAATGGCGACTGTGTTGATGTTCCTTGCTTAAAGCGTGCACCAAACACTGGTGTTAATACTTATCCTGTTGAAGATCACTTCGGCCTTATCTGGGTTTGGGTTGGTCAAGGTGAACCTCACGCGCTTCCATCAATTCCTGATCTAGATGGTGAAGAAGTAGAAGTTACTTTCGCACGTCCTTACGTTAAAAACTGTCATCCAAACATCGTAATGAGCGATGCGATTGATGTACAACATTTCCGCTCCGTACACAGAATTCCTGGCGATATTCTTGATCTAGACGGTAAGCAAGTAAACGATCATACATTGCATTATGCAAACGTAGCTGGCGTTCCTGAGGAATCCTTGATAGGCCGCTTGATTGGCATGTTCTACAAAGAACAGCTTACTTACTCTCTTTGCTACTGGAACGGCAGCAGCGGTTCAGTAACCGTTGGTCCTGACTTTCAACGTTTCCACATTATTTACGCTAACCGTTTAGGTGAAAACGGTACTTCAGAAGGGCAAGTTGTTCTTCTAACTAAGCGCAAGAAAACAAAGCTTGGCCGTTTATATGGAAAGACTTTGTTGGCGGCGACTCGAATCGTATCTGACTACTTTGCAAATGGTGATACGCCGCAATTCAACACCATTAAGTTCGACTTTAAGAATCCAATTAAAGACGACAAAACAATTCTTCAATTTATTAACCATGTTGAAAACTCGCCAGTTGCCGACTGGGGTTTCAGCAAACCAAGTAATGTTAAAAAGATTAATGTAAAGCCTGTTTCTGAAGCTGAAGAAGCTTCACAAGGGGAAGCATTATGCACGGCGTCCTAAAAGGAAAGATCGTAGCAGTCTCTGATTTAAGTGATGAAAACCGGCGCACTATGCATCAATTGATGGTGCGCTACTATGACCATATTCAATGGGATCGCTTCAATTATGACTTAGACGAGAAGCAACACGTTATTCTGCTATTAGCTGGTAAAAAGCAGGAAATCAAAGGCTTCTCTACTTTAATGCTGACGGAAACTAACGTTAATGGTCGCACTGTAAGAGCTATTTTTAGCGGTGACACTGTAGTTGATCAAGCTTATTGGGGCCAACGAGTTTTGGGGCGTTTCTTCCTAAAATACTTGTTCCAGCAGAAAGCGAAGCATCCTTTGTCACCTCTCTATTGGTTACTAATCAGCAAGGGTTATAAAACGTATTTGTTGATGGCAAATAACTTTACTGAGCACTATCCACGTTTTGAGAAAGCCACACCAACAGACAAGCAAAAGCTGATTGATATATTTGCTACTGATATGTTTGGTGATTGTTATGATCAAAATACTGGATGTTGTCAGTTCCCAGAGTCATTGGGGCAGCTGCGTGAAGGCGTTGCTCACTTAAGTAAGAGTGAAATCGATGGCAATGAGCGAATAAAATTCTTCGTCGAGAAAAATCCAAACTGGAGTGAAGGCGAAGAGTTGGTTTGTATTGCTGAAATGACTTGGTCTATGCCTGTTTATTATCTAGTGAAGTCATGGTGGAAACTTACTACCACTCCGCTTGCTAAGCGCAAAGCGAAAGCACAGCCGACTTCAGTACAAGATGATACTGGCGCTGAAAGTGGATTGAGGCGTCCCTCATGATTAAGGTACTTAATTCCAGTAAGAAAGCCAGTTCAGTAAATGGTCGTCGCACTGTTCTGATTACTGGCTGTTCTTCTGGATTCGGCAAGCTTTTAGTAAATGCATTTCTTGATTCTGGTTGGCGAGTAATCGCCACCATGCGAAATGCAGAGCAGCGAGCAGATATGTTTGCTGATACTGCTGAAAAGTATGGTGAACGACTGGTAATTGCCAACCTTGATGTCACTAGTACTTCTGATCGAGAAGCTATCGTTGACGTGATTAACGGATTAGATGGTTCAAGCTTGGATTGCTTGGTGAATAATGCGGGTTATGCATTATGGGGTGCTTTAGAAACATGCAACGAAACCCAATTACGAGAGCAGTACGAAGTTAACCTTATTGCTCCAGTGATGTTGATCAAGAAGTTGTTACCTTTTTTACGTGCATCTAAAGGTGCGGTAATTAATGTCTCCTCCTTGATGGGCTTTATGGGGTTCCCAATGTCGTCCACATATTGCAGTAGTAAAGCTGGTTTGAGTATGTTGTCTGAATCGCTTAGCCACGAATTAGAAAGTTTCGGTGTAAGGGTTCACAGTGTAGAACCTGGCGGATTCAAAACCGGTTTTGTTACCAACAGCTTGTGGGGTGATGAGCTTCATGAAGACTACGAATCACATACCAGTGGCTTTCAAAGTTTCCAAGACAAGCTCAATTCAGGCGAAGGTAATGATCCTGCACCAGTAGTTAAGCGCATCGTTGAACTAGCGACTAATCGTGAGTCTACGTTAAGTCATCAAGTTGGTGCTGATGCCAAGTTGTCAAAGTTAATGCAAAAGTCATTGCCAGAGTCGGTTCGTATGCGACTTATGGGAACAATGTTTAGACGTATCCTTCAGTAGGAATTGATCTTAAGGATACCGGAGAAAATGATGAACGCCGACAGTAACACTAATCAAACAAATTTGGCTGAGACAGATTTACAAGATTTGAGTCTACATGTGAATGCTGGGTTGTTAATGCCTGGTGTAGACGAAAATCACAAAATCAGAAGTATGTTAAATGCTGCAGCGAAAAAACAATTGGGCGATCGTTTGCATCTTGATAGTGAACTACCTAATTGGCCTGCTGAGTACTTTAACTTAACTGATGCTGCAGTATTTCAGAATGCTAATGCATCTGAAAAGCAAACAATTCTTGATTTGTGTGGTCAAGCGATTGTTGAAGAAGCCTTATTGATTGAAAAGTGCGGCATGGCATTTGGTGTAAAAATGTCTGCCTTGTCTGAATGTGTTGAAGAGCGCATGTTCTACAACTTAATGGCTGCTGAAGAGGCTATTCATTATCATCAGGTGCGTCAATTCTTACCTAACGATGGTATGAAGGTTCAACCCAATCCTTTTCACCACTTGCTAGCCAACCTGATCGAAAACGGTGATCGCAATAGTTTGGTTTTCATTATTCAGGTGGTATTGGAAGGTTGGGGCCTAAGTCATTATAAGCAGTTGGCGGATAACTGTTTAAGCGAAGCTTTTAGTTTTGAGCTTCGTGAGATTCTAAAGGATGAATCTCGGCACCATGGGACTGGTGTTATTTTCTCTAAAGAAAGAGAGTTCAGTTCAGCAAGTTGCGATTTCATCGTAAGCGTGTTGAAAGACTTTTTACAAATGATCCAGGTAGGACCTCAAGCAATCTTGGGGGCTGTTGAATCAGTGTTAGGCGAGCTGCCAAAGAATGAAAAGCTAGCGTTGTTTAACGAGCTAGATGGCGAAGCCAAAAGCACTGAGAAATTAAATACTTTACGTGACCTAATGCTCCAGAACGGCGGAGCCAAAATTGTTGAACGCCTAGATGCGTTGAAGAGTTTCACACCTTATCCTGCGGAGGAATGCTTGTGAGTGCGCAATTACCTAGAGAACCCTCTCTATTGAGCATGGATGTTAAAACATCAAAGAAAATTGAGATCAATCATCGCCGTAACAAAGAGCTGGATCACACAGAGTTGCTGGACGACGCAGCAAAGAACTTTAACTATGCGGATTGCAAAGATTCTTACTGGAATCCTGAAAAGTTTTCATTGTTGCATGGCACACCCTTGTGGGATGAGGCCTCTGAGTCTCAACGTGTTCTTTTAAACCAACTTTATTGGGTTGCTTATTACTCGCAGATTATATCTGCTGAGATAGCCACAATCTTCTTTAACCAAACAAGTGCTGCAGGTTTGTTTGGTTTGAATGATTTTCGTGGTGTATGCGATATGTTGGATTTGGAATCAGCTCAAGAGCGCGCACATATTAATGCGTTTTTTACTGTTTCCGAAAAAGTGGAAGAAGAAGTATTTGGTCAGCGTATCTTTTCTTATGATATGCGTAACCCCTATGCACAAACCATGATCTTCCCTGATACTAACAAATTGAAAGATGTATGGAGAAACGTTCAGCTTCGCTCTTATGCGGTACTTTCATCCGGTAGTGCCTTTATTGCTTCGCAATATTTTACGGTTCGTGGTTTACGCACCTTAAATGGCAAGATGGTTCAACAACGTTTAAGCCAGTTTTATCAAAAGGATCCGAATAAAGAGAACCTGCCAATCCCTTCCGCAATTAGCTATTACCATTATATGGATGAGTCTTTCCATTTTAATAGCTCATGCATTATCGGTCATGATGTTATTCGCTCCTTGCCAAAACCTACTGCGTTCGAAACATTAGTAGGTAACATGGGCATTTTGGGTTGTCAGAAAGATCACAGTAACTTCTCCGTCGTTGTTAATGGTCTTTTCTGGTACGAGCCGGCATTGTTCGAATCAGTTTACAAGATTCTTCGCAGTAATATTTTCAATATGTGTGATAGAGAAGCGAAAGAAATGATGCGTCGTTGTTTCTGTCAAGAAAATGATGCTGTTCATGCTTCTTTTAATACTATGGAATTGGCGATTGAATCCTACAAGAAATACCTTGATCCATTAGATTACGTTAATCAAGGCAATAAAGATCTTGCTCTTATGCGCAAAATGAGCATAGAGAAATACTTAAACACCAATAAAAAAGCGTTCCAAAAGTTTGAAGTGCCTGCTGGCTACGAGTCAAATCATCGTGCCCAGGTCGTGTTGTCATAGGCTGCCGTTAGGCAAAAGATAGTCTTTGTTTAGTAGATTTAATTATGAGTACTGAAAAGAAAGAACATGTAGTTTCCTTTTTTGATCCAGCTTATCAGCCAGTGTCAGTAGAAGAGGATGAGTTACTTTCCGAAGTGTTGGATGCGACTAACTCGCCATTGCTGTTTGGCTGTCGCACCGGTATCTGCGGTACTTGCGTTATTGAAGTGGAGGGCGAGCTTCCCCCTGCTGATGATGATGAAAAAGAACTACTCGAGATATATGCGCCAGGTAATCCGAATGCGCGTCTTGCCTGCCAGATTGAACTGACCAGCTCGATCCGCGTTCGGCCTTTGAATTTCGATTAATACAAATTTTAGTGAACTTGGCTTAGGTGAAAAAGTGAAATCCATTAAAGATTTTTGGTACGTAGTTGCCGAAAGTAAAGAATTAAAGAAAAACGATGTGCTTGCTCGTAAAGTAATGGGTGAGTGGCTAGCGGTATTTCGTGATGAAAACGGCGAAGTAGTGATTATGCAAGATCGCTGTAAACATCGCGCTGCTCAACTCTCTAAAGGTAAAGTTTGTAATGGTAAGCTTGAATGCCCTTACCATGGTTGGACGTATGGCAAAGATGGTCATGTCGTGTCAGTACCTTCTGAGGGTGAGAATTTCAAGCAAACCGCCAGCCGCAAGGGTCTGACTTATCGAACGTGCGAACAAGATGACTATATCTATGTTTGTTTATCCGATAGTGAAGAACTTGAAGCAAAGCCTTTCCCAATGCGCCATTATGGCGAGAAAGGTTGGCATACCATTCGTCTTCAAAACCATTTTGAAAATAACGTTACTAACTGCGTAGAAAACTTTATTGATATTCCGCACACGGTTTATGTGCATCCTGGGATATTTCGCACCCCTCGTCGTCAGAAGATTGATGTAGATGTACGTCGATATGGTGGTGTTGTTAAAGCAACCTATCATAACGAGACTGACAATCTTGGTTGGTTTTCTAAAGTGCTAAATCCCAAAGGCGGGACTATTACTCATACTGATGAGTTTTTGATGCCGAATGTGAGTTGTGTTGAGTATATTTTTGGCCCTAATCGCCATTTCATCATTACTTCACAATCGATACCGCAGGAAGATGATCAAACCCTAGTTTATACCGATCTCACGTTTAACTATGGGATCTGGAATAAATTAGCGGCTCCTATCGTTAAATGGCAAGGTCAAAAGGTTATTGACCAAGATATCGAAGCTCTTGCTAATCAAATGGAAGTGATTAAAAAGTATGGGGATAAATTCTCTAATACTCCTGCAGATGTGATTCACGTATGGGTTGAATCTATTCAAAAGGAATTAGCAGAAGGTCGTGACCCTCGTTTGTTGCCTGAGCGTAACAAAAGCGTATCCATGTTGGTATAGGGCATCGATTTACTATGGATATCATCGAGAATATAACTGCAATCATTTCTAGCCTCGATACCAATACCTGGATGTTGATTATTGGTTTCGATTTTCTGTTGATTGCTACTTTTTGTCGACGCGGCGGATTGGCATTGCTGAAAAACCGTAAGAAAGATGATTGGGTTCTCGATCTGACAGGGTTGTTTGTACAAGGAACTATGATCCCTTGGTTGCAGGTGGCCGTTGTTATAGCGGCTATGAGCTCTGTATTCCCTGAGCTGGGTGGTAGTCTTTCTTGGCACCCGGTAGTGGCATTTTTGTTTTGCTTCGTAGTGGTTGACTACGGTTATTACTGGAATCACCGTCTGTTTCATACCGACAAGTTGTGGGCAATTCATAAGGTCCATCATACGGCACCACAAATGGATGTGCTGACTACCTCTCGGAACACTTTGTGGACCAGTTTATTTATTATCTATCTGTGGGCCAACGGCGCGATGATTTATTTGCTGGCTGATCCTACAGTGTATCTGTTGGCTATAACGATTACCGCTATTTTGGATTTATGGCGTCATTCTAAGCTTAACCCTAAAGGGATGTTACGAAATGTGCTTCGTACTTTCCTAATCTTGCCAAGCGATCATGCATGGCACCATTCACAAGATATTTATGATGTGAATTTCGGAGCCAATATTAATTGGTGGGATCGTATTCACGGCACTTGGCACGATAGTGAAGAGCAACCAAAAACCATTGGTCTGACCACCACCATGTCCATTGCTGAAAGATTATGGTGGCCGTTCAAATGACTATCTACGGCAAACTAATCTCATTATTCCCAATCAGCCAGTTTCTATTGATTTGCTGGGCGTTGATCGCATTTGTATTGGGTCCCAGTTTGGTCGGCGGCTTTTTGGTAATCGCCGCAATCTACTTGCTACCTTTGGCCGCTTTTCATTTACATCAGGCATTTTTTCCTCTTAAGGCTGGGGTTACAGATATTACCAGTGGCTATAACGTTTGGTATGGCACACATATGATTCAAAGTCTGTTGATCGCAATGCCTTTGTTTGAACGCGTTTTAAGATTAATTCCAGGTGCTTTTGCTTTTTGGTTACGCCTATGGGGAAGCAAAGTGGGTAACAATGTTCATTGGACATCTCACTTTGAGGTTGCTGACCGTAGTTTGTTAGATATTGGTGATTATGTTGTATTTGGTTACAACGTGCGGATTGCGAGCCATATCGTCACTCCGAATTCTAAGTATGGCATGGTGGTATTCGTTAAGCGGGTGTGTTTGGGTTCGCAGAGCTTTATTGGTGCTGAAGTGGGTCTAGGACCTGGTGCAATTGTGGAAGAGGGCGCGTTGGTGCCTACAAATACGATTGTATTGCCGCGAAGGACCGTTAAGAAAGAGCAACCTGAAAAAAGTAGAGAAGGACATACAGAGGCAGCGTCATGAGACGCATCTTATATCACGGGCTTAAGGCCTACACCGGTCCAATGTCGAAGCGCTTCGAGCGAGCATTAGAAAATCCTATGAGCGCACAGCAACTGGTACTCAATGAAATTGTTGCTGATTTGATGCAAACGGAATATGGCAAGCACTACGAGATTAAAAGTGCTGAAAATTTTAAACAGCGGCTGCCATTGATCAGCTATGACGATATTAGTGATTGGATGCTGAAGCAGCGTGAACATGAAAATAAGGCATTGGTCGCAAGCCCTGTTGCTTTTTATGAAAAAACCTCAGGTAGTAGTGGGCCAGCAAAGTATATTCCTTACACCGAGGAATTGAGGAAGAGCTTCACTCGCATGTTTTTGCTTTGGGCGCACGATTTAATAGCGAATGTCCCAGGGCTTGGTAATGGCAAGTTTTATTTTTCGGTATCGCCAAACTTTGATACTGAGCGAGAAACGGAACTTGGTGTTCCGGTTGGTCTCGATGATGACGCTGAGTATTTAGGTGGTGCCTGGCGTAAATTGTTAACGCCTTTTATGCATAGTGATCCTCGACTTGGCAAGATTCGAGATCCGGAAGAATTTAAACAAGCGCTATCGCTGTCGCTACTATGTTGTACGGATCTAGAAACGATTTCTATTTGGAACCCTTCGTTTCTAATGTTGGTCACTCAATGGATTGAGGAAAATCGCGATCTAGTACTAAAGCTAATGAGCGATACACTGCAGCCGTTTCAGATTAAAGCGCTACAACAACAGCCGATTGATTGGTCAAGTATTTGGCCAAAATTAAAATTAATTTCCTGCTGGGCGGATGCGAATGCTCAACCTCTGGCAGAGAAGTTAGCTAAGCAATTTCCCAATGTCTATATCCAAGGAAAAGGATTACTCGCTACAGAAGCACCCATGACCATTCCCATGGTGGGTGTGAAGGGTGGCGTACCGTTAGTTTCAGAAACGTATTTTGAGTTTCTGGATGAGCAACAAAATGTGCTCACTATCGATGAACTTGAACAAGGAAAACGTTACGAAATAGTCATTAGCCAAAAAGGTGGTCTCTGCCGTTATCGCATGGGCGATGAGGTAGAGGTTGTCGGCAAGAAGAATAATACGCCAACTCTAAACTTCGTTGGCAGAAATAATAGAACCAGTGATCTTGTAGGTGAAAAACTGAACGAAGGCTTTGTACGCGATGTTGTCGAGTCATTGCCTGTTCAAGAGTGTGGATTTCGTAGCCTTATGGCCGTTCGTCGTCCACAAGACGGATATGTATTAGTGTTGGATAAGCAACCAACCAATGAGCAAGCCTTAGCGCAGCAATTGGAAAATGCCTTACAGCAAGCTTATCACTATCGACACGCGCGAGCGCTTGGTCAATTAAACTCAGCTAGGGTAGCCGTTGTTCCCGAAGTTGAGAATATTGTCTCACACCAAGCAATAGAGAATGGTAAAACCCTAGGGGATATGAAACAAAATTACCTGATTCTCTCCGACGACAGCTTGCAACATGCATTTGGACTGAATTAACCGCTTTTATTTTTGCAATGGAGTTTTAACATGCAGTATTCAATTTGGGATAAAGACTTTTCCGCCTGGTTGATTGCCGCGCGATCTGAGCAAGTGACTAAGAAAAAAGTCTACAAACGTAAGCTTATGAAGCGCGAGATCGTGCTTTTCAGAAACAAAGATGGCGAAGTCGCGGCATTAAAAGATCAATGCCCTCACAAAGGCTTGCCGCTATCTCAAGGTCATATGAGAGATGGTAACGTTGTTTGTGGTTACCATGGTTGGGCATTTGATGTAAGTGGATCTTGTGTAAAGGGGCCTTGCTTAAACCCTAACGAAACTTGCCCCACAGTTAAGGCCGAAAGTTATACCGTTAAAGAGCAAGACGGCTGGGTATGGTTGTTCTGGGGTAGCGACGAAAAAGTACTAGCCGAAGGGCCACCAAGCTTTCCTCAAGAGAAAGAGTTCAAATGGTTTGAGCTTGAAAGAGAAATAAAGGCTCAGCCTCACTTTATTTTAGAAAACTCTTTCGATTGTACTCACGCTTGTTTCGTGCATAACACGTATTTCCGCAACGGCCCAGTTCAATTGGCCAATGCAGAATTAAAAGAAACCGACTATGGCATGCATGTGCAAACTCGCGAAGAAGATGGTCGCAAAGTTCGTATTACTAAGTACTTGCCATGGAAAGGTAAGGAAGTTTATCACACCGATGAGTACTTCAAGCCTTTCACTGCCTATGTGAACTATCATTTTGGATTGGCAAAGCATCGTATTATTTTGACTTGCTCGCCAGAAGATGAAAATACCACACGTGTATATACCCGTACCGGTATTCAGGCTGGTCCTTTCTCTTCAATATCCGCTTGGGTTCTTAAATATTTGACCCCAGTGATTGTTGCTGAAGACATCGAAGCGATCGAAGGACAAGCACGTTCTTATTCAGAGCAAGGTGGACACTACGGCCAAATGAAAGATGCAGACGTTCCTGCTGTTTGGATGTTCGCCATCTATCGCCGTTTCTTCGAGAATCGTGAAACTGATAGCTATCGTACTAAGCAAATCCAGTATCGATTATGATTAAGCGTCGTTACGACTACATTATCTTGGGCGCTGGTACCAGCGGCTGTTATTTGGCCCATGTGCTATCTCAAGATAAAGCCAACAAGGTCCTTGTGGTTGAGGCAGGTGCGTTGAGCAAGAATCCGGTTTTCACGATGCCGGCAGGTTTTACGCAAACGCTTTTCGACAAGAACTACAATTGGTGTTTTAACTCGCAACCAGAAGCTCAATTGGCCAATCGTTCTATCTATTGTCCGCGAGGTAAGGTTGTGGGCGGTTCGAGTATGATTAATGGTATGATTCATTCCATTGGTCAGGTCGAGGATTATCAAGATTGGCAAGCGTCTGGTTTCGATTTAGTCGAACCGCAAGCGGTGATGGCTAAGTTTCAAGAATTGTTTCCAAATGGTGATGAGCTGACAAAAGCTGAATCCCATGTTTTGGAAAGTGCTTTCTTGAACGCCTGTGAACAGATGGGTTTGCCTGGTGTTGATAAACTCCATGAACACCAGAGCGAACATGTGGCTGGCACTTACTATCACACAGTTGCTTCCGGTCGGCGTGCATCTGCTCGATCTTTATTGCCTGATTTAAAGCAGCGTCCTAATGTCACCTTCTTAACGGATACCGTTATCGACCAGCTTGTGTTTAAGCAAGGCAAGGTGCATACCATTAAGGCTTGCAAAGGCAATAAGAAACCATTCGATATTGCTGTAAAAGGCAAAGTCATTTTAAGTTTAGGTGCCATTGGCACACCAGCATTGTTACAGCGTTCGGGCGTTGGACGTGTTGATGATTTAAGTCCGCTAAATATTCAACAGGTACAAGATCTGCCGGTAGGTGAGAATCTTCAAGACCATCTCTTGGTAAAACGTACCTATAAGCTTAACAATGTTAGAACCTACAACAGTGATGCAGCAGGTTTATCCATCACCAAAACCTTGTGGGACTATTCAGTGAATAGAAAAGGCGCCATGACTGCTGGCGCCTCCAGTACAGGCGCTTTCTTATCGGTAGATGATAATGAAAGACCTGATACGCAAGTATTCTTCTCCTACGGTAGTGCTACTGATAACGGTAAGGCATTAATTGCCGATTCGTTTGATGCGATCACTATCGGTACCTATCAGTTAAGGCCGGAAAGTCGTGGCAAAGTGGCGATCACCTCACAAGATCCTTTTTCGTCGCCCTCAATTTGCTACAACTACTTAGCGTCTGACACTGATTGGCATGTCACCCGTGAAGGATTGAAGTATCAAGAGCGTTTAATGGCGCAGCCAGCTTTTACTACTTACGAACCTGAAGCCTTAGTGACTGACACTGATCATGATGACTATATCCGCGACTACGCGGAAACTGCTCATCATCCGGTAGGTACCTGTTCAGTGGGGGAGAATGGTGTTGTCGATGGGGATTTGTCTGTGTATGGCATTGATAATTTATCGATCGCAGATGCATCCATTATTCCGTCGATTATATCGGGGAACACGCAGGCTATCTGCGCTGTTATTGGTAATGTGCTTGGGGAAGCAATGTTAGCTAGGAGTAACCATGTTTAAAAATTTAGATCAAGAATGGGCAAGATTTGTAATGCGACACATGTGCCCAACCAACTTTTTTTACCATTTTTTATCTGTCGTTCTTTTCTGGGGTGGACCGATATTGTTTTTCATCACCTTCGACTGGTACTACTGGATACTGTTCTTTATTTCCGGTGGTGTAGGAAGTATCGGCCATATTATTGGTTCTGATCCAGGTATCGATGTGCGTGAAGCTACAAGCTCGCCCACAGCCGCTATGATGGCGACTTATATGGTGTTTCGAGTGCTTGTAGGTAAATATGAAAAGGATGTTGAGCGCGCGAAAGCGTTCTACGCTAGCTCCGGGCAAACATCACCTCGCGCCGATATGCGAGCGATTTAGAAACAAGAGCCTTACTTGAACTAAGTAAGCGCTTAATTTTGGGATAATAACAAAAGTGATATCAAAAACATTTGCACAGTGGGTTATGAATCACCGAGTGACCAGCATCATATTAATGGTGCTGGTTTCACTGGTTTTAGGCGCTGGAGGTGCTAATCCAGAGTTTTCCGCAAATCAGCGGGATTCGTTTCGTGCTGATGATCCTAACTTATTGAATTTAATTGCACTCGAAGAAGAATTCAGCAGTGAGAAGAATGTTTTTATCGTATTAGAGCCAGATAACAAAGATGTATTTGATGGTGAAGTATTAGCGGTGCTTCAGCAGGTAACTGAACTAGGATGGCAAATTCCCTATTCGCAACGAGTAGAATCTTTAACAAATCATCTCTATACCCAAGTGGAAGAGGATGATTTGCTGGTCGAATACTTGATTGAAGACGGCTTAAGTGAGCAGGAAGTATTGAAGCGCAAGGCTTATGCCTTGGACAAAGAAGGTGTGCGTGATTACCTAGTCAGCAAAGAAGGTAGCATTGCCTTAGTATCGGTGACTATTAATTTGCCGTTGGTGGATAGTGCAAGTGCCGCCGTTGAAACCGTAGATTTTGTGAAGAATGCTGTAGCGGAGCTAGCGGACACTCATCCAGAGATAGAATTTCGTGTGCTAGGCTCAGTGGTCATGGAAGTCTCCATGCCTCAGATTGTGCAGGAAGATTCTCAAACCGTAATACCATTAGCGTTCTTGATTGTTGTTGCCTTTATGGTGTTTTTGCTGCGGGATGCCGTTGCAAATATAGCTGCCATTATTACCTGCACCTTGGCCATTGTGGCTGGCATGGGTTTAGTGCTGTGGACTGGTGTGAAAATGTCACCGGTATTAATGAATACGCCAGCTATTATCATTATCTTGGGAATGGCCGATTGTATCCATTTGATTGTGAATTATGCTCAAGGCTTGGATAAGGGCCTTGATAAAAAAGCAGCCTTACAAAAAAGTATCGAAGTTAACTTCAAGCCAATAGTGTTTACCAGTGTGACCACAGCCGTTAGCTTTTTAGCGTTAAACTTTTCCGAATCACCTCCGTTTGCTCATATGGGTAACGCCGCGGCAGCCGGTATTTTGTTCGCCATGTGGGCTTCCTTAACGTTCCTGCCGGCCATTCTCTATTACCTACCTTCGAAGGCTTCAGGTATTGCGAGATTACCGAAATTTGAGCGCTTAATTACTCTATATCAAGGCCATGGAGGAAAGATTTTGGTGGCGTTTCTACTAACCGTGGTAACGCTTGCTAGTTTCATTCCGCAAAACAAACTCGATGATAATTTTGTCGAGTGGTTTGATGAAGAACTGCAATTCCGTAAGGACTTTGACTTATTAAATGAAAAAATTGGTGGTTCTGTTGTCGTCAACATAAGTATTCCTGCTAATGGCCCTGGAGGGGTGTTAGAACCTGAATATTTACAAATGCTGGAAGACTTAGATACCTATTTAAATGAGTGGCCAGAGATTCTTTATACCGCTTCGCTAGTGGAGGTAATGAAAACCTTAAACCAGCGTATGCATGGTGATGATGAAAATTTGTACCGTGTGCCAGAACAGCGGAATTTGGCTTCACAATATTTGCTGATGTATGAAATGTCCTTACCATTTGGGCAAGGGCTAGATAACTTAATTAACCACGACAAGTCCAAGAGTCGAGTGGTTGCCGTATTCGGTAAGATAACCGATAAAGGTGTCATCGCCTTAGAGTCCTCAGTTCAGCAGTGGCTTGAAGAAAGAAAGCAGAGCGATGAGAGTGCTGTATTAGCTAGTGCCAATATTGCGTTTGCTCATATGCAATACGCTAATATTAATAAACTTTCAAAAGGTTTCATGCTGGCGTTATTGGGCATTTCTATGCTGTTGATTTTAATGTTCCGATCTTGGTCCTTGGGTATTGTTAGTATTATTCCCAATTTATTCCCGGGCTTAATGGCATTTGGTATTTGGGCATTAATTAGTGGCAAAGTTGGTTTCGGTGTTTCTATCGGCATCACGCTGACGCTGGGAATCGTAGTGGATGACACTATTCACTTACTCTCTAAGTATCAATATGCTCGAAAGACTCTCGGGTTCAATAATGAGAATTCGGTTAAATATGCCATTGAAACGGTGGGCGCTGCCATGCTGTTGACAACCATTATGGTTGCCATCGCTTTTGGTGCCATGTTGAGTTCTAATTTCACGCCTAACCAAGATATAGCTTTAATCACTATCATTACCGTCGTATGTGCGGCGGTTATTGATTTGGTGTTGTTGCCAATCATTCTGCTAAAAGCTTTCAGCGATAAATCCAGCCCCTCAGCAAATATATCAGCGAATAAACCTGAAGAGGCTGATGGTCGCGAGGTGAGTTCATGTTAAGTCCAATTGAACAAATCCTTGTGATGGTGTCCATGGGTGCCCTGATGATTGGAATGGGGACCACTTTAGATTGGCGTTCTTTTAAAGAAGTATCCAAGCAGCCTAAGCATCTGTTGTTGGGCGCTGGCATGCAATTTGGTTTGTTACCATTGCTCGCTTGGAGCTTAGCGATGTCTCTGTCGTTATCCCCGGAAGCCGCTTTAGCGCTCGTCATGGTAGGTTGTACGCCTGGCGGTTCATCTTCAAATATGTACACATGGTTCGCTAAAGGGGATGTGCCTCTTAGTCTTTCTATGACCATGTTTTCTACTATCTTGGCTGTAGTTTTAATGCCGGCGCTAGTCGCTTTTTATGGCTCACAGCTTCCATTAGGTGAACTTGTGGTGCCGTGGAAGCAGATAATGGGTTCTTTACTTTTTGTACTTATCCCGGTTGCTTTTGGGATTTTTCTGAAGAGTAAGAATGTTAAGTATTTACCTCAAATTCAAAAGATTGGTTCGGCGCTAGGTATTTCTGCAGTGTTTTTAATGCTGGCTTCCTGGTTGCCAAGTTTGGCAAACAAGTTATTAAACGAGTTTGCACCAGAATATTTAGCAGTCCTTCTGCTGGGAAATTGTGGTTTTCTACTTGGGTATACCCTGGTTAGACTCTTTGGCTTTCCTGCCACCATTGCAAGAACGATTTCCTTAGAAACAGGACTGCAAAATACGCTTTTAACCTTCACGATGATGACCTTGAGTTTTTCAACGGCCTTTGTCGATAAGGTGGGTTGGGTTCCATTAATGTATGGTGCTTGCATCATGGGTATGGGGCTTTTTTGGATGTTGTTGTTTCGATATTTGGCGATTAAAGAGATGCAATCAGCGAATAGTAATGCTGGTGAGCTTACGTCGAAGTTATCAGAATCATAGTTGGAGTAGATGTTATGTTAGCTGTTAATAATACATTGGAAACCTTTGATATTGAGCCACCGAAAGAAAGGCTTTGCTTCGATAGCCTGCCATGGAAAAAAGCAGCGCAAACCAAAGGACCTAAAGGTGTTCTGGTAGAAACAGCCCAAGTGAAAGGCTTCGAGCTTCGCGCGATTCGCGCGCAATCAACCTATGATGCGTCCATGTGGCAGCTGCGTGCTCGTATCATGGATATGTCTAATTTCCCCAAGTGGGTGGAGGGCGTATTACGTGCTGAAGTTATTCGCCGTAATGCCAAACATATTCAAGCTTGTTACAGTGAATATCATGCTCCTTGGCCGGTAAAAAATAGAGACGGCGTTGTTGTGCAGCACGCAAAGCGAGTTGACGACAATACTATTCAAATCCACTTACATGCTCAGAGTAATCTATTAGAAGAACGTAAAGGTATTGTTCGAGTTGATTATTTGGATGGGTGTTGGACGTTAACGGATCTTGGCAATGGTAAAACTAAGTTGGTCTACCAGGTTCATTCGGATCCAAACGGCAATATCCCGGATTGGGTGGTGAATAGTCGCATTGCAGAAGCACCAACAAATACTCTTAGCAAATTGCATCAAGCTGATTTCGGTATCTATTCGCCTGAGCACCTAGAGGTGGATTTGGCGTTCGCTTAACTTCTTTTGCTTTGATTGAGCCATTGTGACTCGGGTCGTACTTCAGTTGTATGTCTAGTTGCATTGGCTCGCTCTATTTTCCAGCATTTTGTTTTTGCATGTCTTCCAACCGAGCCTAGGCTCCCTCTTTTTCCTACTATAATTAGTCCACTAGAGTATCAAAACTTTTTAGTGATATATGCTTTCCTGAATGGTTTTGTTTTTCAATATTCATAAGCGTGAATATTGTAGTTTACTAATGGGTTTAGTGTGGGCGAAAGTGCTCTTTTTCTATTGCCCAGATAGGTGATTCCCATTAAATTTGCGGGGCTTAAAGGGCGAGCTAGTTGAGCGGTATAGAACTTGCCTCACAGAACCAATACTCTTAAATGTGTAGCTACTCGTAAGGTAGCCCCGACATGAAAAGGTGCCTCTGACATGAATACGTTGCTTGCGGAAGGTCTTAATTTAATGCTGCTGGGAATGGGCGCGGTTTTTGTCTTTCTCACGGTGTTGGTGTTCACCACTACTTTCATGTCGCGCATTATTGGCAAATACGCACCAACGCGGCCTGCTGTTGCAAAAGCATCTACTCCACAGCCGGTTGCAGTTAATGATGATAAACAGCTAATGGCGGTTATCACCGCTGCTATTCATCAACATCGTTCGCGGAAATAACAGCGCACGTTTCTTCTCACAAAACTTACCCAGTTGAAATTAAGGTCCTGAACCATGAGTGAGACAAAAAAATCTCTAGGTATTACTGAAGTTGTTCTTCGTGATGCTCATCAGTCGTTATTTGCCACACGTTTGCGCATCGAAGACATGCTGCCTATTGCTGCCAAGTTAGATCAAGTTGGATTTTGGTCTTTAGAAACTTGGGGTGGAGCGACTTTTGATGCCTGTATTCGCTATTTAGGTGAGGACCCTTGGGAGCGTATAAGAACGCTAAAAGCTGCTATGCCGAATACTCCACAACAAATGTTATTGCGCGGTCAAAATTTATTGGGATACCGCCACTATGCTGATGATGTGGTCAATAAGTTTGTTGAGCGTGCCGCAACTAACGGAGTGGATGTATTTCGTGTTTTCGATGCGATGAATGATAGCCGTAATTTAGAAACAGCTATTAAGGCTGTGTTAAAGCAAGACAAGCATGCACAGGGAACGATTTCATATACAGTAAGTCCTGTTCACACTATCGATATGTGGGTAGACATGGCCAAGTCTATTGAAGACATGGGTGCCAATTCGGTATGTATTAAAGATATGGCAGGTTTGTTAAAGCCCTACGTTGCATTCGAATTAATATCTCGATTAAAAGAAACGTTAGATATTCCGGTGCATATGCACTGTCACGCAACGACCGGTTTATCGACCGCAACAATTTTAAAGGCCACAGAAGCAGGCGTAGATAATGTTGATGCCTCCATTTCTTCTATGAGTATGACATACGGGCATTCTCCAACAGAATCGGTGGTGGCAATTTTAGAAGATACTGAACGTGGTACGGGTTTAGATATTCATTTGCTAGAGGAGATTGCTGCGTACTTTCGTGAGGTTCGCAAAAAGTACGCGAAGTTCGAGGGCGCATTAAAAGGTGTTGATTCTCGTATTCTAGTAGCGCAAGTCCCAGGTGGCATGTTGACCAATATGGAAAGCCAGCTAAAAGAGCAGGGCGCCGCCGACAAACTTGATGAAGTGTTGGAAGAGATACCTCGGGTAAGAGAGGACCTAGGCTATATTCCATTGGTAACACCGACCTCACAAATTGTAGGCACCCAAGCGGTATTAAATGTTTTAACCGGTGAACGTTATAAGTCTATTTCGAAAGAAACATCCGGTGTTTTAAAAGGTGAATATGGTTCTGCGCCGGCACCGTTTAATGCTGAGCTTCAAGCGCGTGTTTTGGATGGGGCTGATCCCGTTACTTGTCGTCCAGCAGATTTGTTGAAACCTGAATTAGATAAACTCACCGATGAGCTCAAACAACTAGCTTCCGAAAAGAGTATTAAGTTAGCGGATGCGGTAGTGGATGATGTGCTGACCTATGCTTTGTTCCCGCAAATCGGATTGAAGTTTTTACAAAACCGCGGTGATGCGTCTGCATTTGAACCTGTGCCGACGTTAGAAGATGCCAAACCAGCTGCTGCAGCTTCACCTAAGACCTCGGGTGCTTCAGAGGTTTATACCGTGACTGTGAGTGGCCAAAGCTATGTTGTTCAAGTGGCAGAAGGTGGCGATATTACTTCGGTAGCGCCAACTACAACACAACCACTTAATCCAGCACCAGCGGCATCGCAAGCCTCAGCGCCCGCTGCAGGTGGTGAGCCTGTCGCTGCTCCATTAGCTGGAAATATTTTTAAAGTGAATGTGAAACCAGGGCAAGCGGTTCAAGAAGGTGATGTTATTGTTATTCTGGAAGCCATGAAAATGGAAACAGAAGTGCGCGCTGCCAAAGCTGGCTCAGTGGCTCAAGTGATGGTTCAACCGGGTGACTCTGTAGCAGTCGGTGATACTTTATTAACGATTGCCTAAGGCGGGCACTTGCATGGATAAGTTGTTAAATATTTGGCATAGCACTGGCCTTTACCACATGGAGTTTGGTCAGCTAATCATGATTTTGGTTGGCTTGGGTTTGCTGTGGTTAGCAATTCGCAAAGGCTTTGAACCTTTATTATTAGTGCCCATTGGTTTCGGCGGTATTCTTGCCAATATTCCAATGGCTGGATTGGCTGACTCTGCCATCGGTCATGCCCTGCATTATGATGCTGAACTAGCATTGCATATTAAAGCGCTATTGGGTTTGGACCCTGATGTTACCGAGAAAGCGGTAATGCAAGCCTTCTATAACGCAGCGCCTGATGTTCAATCACAGGCTGAATATATTGCTAATCAGGGTGGTCACTCCGATGGGATCCTTTATTTAATCTATACCGTCGGCCTAACGACTGGATTATTTCCATTACTAATTTTTATGGGCGTGGGGGCCATGACTGACTTTGGTCCTTTGCTCGCCAATCCTAAAACCTTGCTTCTTGGTGCTGCTGCGCAATTTGGTATTTTCGCTGCTTTATTGGGTGCGGTGGGATTAACGGTGTCGGGCATTGGTATTAACTTTTCATTGGCTGATGCGGCTGCCATTGGAATTATTGGTGGTGCCGATGGTCCCACGGCTATTTATGTTGCTACCAAGCTAGCCCCCGAATTGTTGGGAGCCATCGCGGTTGCTGCATATTCTTATATGGCTTTAGTCCCTATGATTCAACCGCCCATTATGAAAGCGCTGACGAGTGAAGAAGAGCGCAAAATCAAAATGGAACAACTAAGGCCTGTATCGCAAACGGAAAAAATTGTATTTCCTTTATTGTTGTTGGTGTTGGTTGCACTGTTGCTACCAGATGCAGCACCGTTATTAGGAATGTTCTGCTTTGGTAATTTAATGCGTGAGTGTGGTGTGGTGGATCGCTTAAGTGACACTGCGCAAAATGCTTTAATTAACATCGTGACTATTGGCTTAGGTTTGGCCGTTGGTTCAAAGCTGAGTGCGGGTTCATTTTTAGTGGCCGAAACCTTAGGCATCTTAGTATTAGGTATGGTGGCGTTTTGTATTGGTACAGCCACTGGAGTGTTGATGGCCAAGCTAATGAATCGTTTGTCCAAAGAACCTATTAATCCGCTTATTGGAGCTGCCGGTGTTTCTGCAGTGCCAATGGCTGCGAGGGTTGCTAATAAAGTAGGTCTTGAAGCTAACCCACAGAACTTTTTATTAATGCATGCTATGGGCCCCAATGTAGCTGGTGTAATTGGTTCTGCGGTAGCTGCTGGTATCTTGCTTAACTTTGTTGGCTAGCAGGTCGATAGGTGAGTGGATTATTTGGTTTATTCGTTTAATAAAAAAGGCAGCTATAGGCTGCCTTTTTTGTGTTCGACGATTCTAGAGTTTGTGGAGGTTTTATTAATTCACCAATCTAAATCGTTGTGGGTTCTTGCGAAGCTCCGCTGCCTTTTGGGCGCGATTATCTTCAACCATTCTGCTCAGCATTTCAGCAACGTAGCGAATATCTTCTCCTAAA
>JAKSAW010000709.1 GCA_022361455.1 Pseudomonadales bacterium
CGAACTTCACCGGGGCGAAAATAGCCTTTGCCAAGCGTTTCAGAGAAAAACACATCCTCTGGCATCCGGATCAGGATGACGGGGAAACCGACTTGGCGGTTTGCGTTCCGGAGGCTCCGGAGGCCAGGAATCATACCCCCGCTAAAATAAACCGGAAACCGCACTGGAGTGCGTTTTATGTTCCGGAAGCCGCCTGGCTTCAGGAACAACTGAGCCGGGAGGTGGCCTGAACCGATGTCGCTGCCTGCTCGTTTCCTGGAGGTCAAACCCGGTCTGCCGATCCCGCGTGACTGGCGCAAAAAGATTGATCCCAACGTCACCCCTCGGCGGCCTGGAATGCGGCTGGTGGGGTGTGCATCTTCCGGCAGCGGGCAGCGCACCGACTGGCCATCGCCAGACCAGTTGCCGGTTGAGTACGCGCGAGTCAGGCTGCCCGAACAAACCCCGTTCCCCGATCTGCCGGTGGTTTTTCTGATCAAACGGGGACGGTTTGAAATGGTCAATCTGGTGGTCTGTTCCGGAACAACGGAAGCGGTGCTGGTTAACCGATTTTCGAATATTCCGGACGCGCAGCGCTTTGTAGAAAAAATTCTGTTGCCCCACCTGAGCGGTGCTTCCGGATCAGGTAAGCTGGTGTGGGATGATTTCGAGTATTTGCCATCCGGATTGCTGGCCAGGGTGGCCAGAAATCTGGAATTTAAGGTGGCCTGAGATGGATTATTTTTATTCTCCCGGAAACAAGGATGGGAATCTGGTGAACCATATTCCATCCGGAGCACGGGGGAAGAGTGGAAAGGTCGCTCTTCAACAAATTTATCGGGTCGGGTTTTCCGAATCTTCCCTGCCTGTTGATCCACGAGGAACTGACACAGTTTCTCCTATTTTAATGGTGGTGCCGAACGGAACATCGGCACCACTTGGCATTTCTGAAACGACTCCTAAGTTTGACACCGTAAGCCGATTCCGGTTTATGGTGTGTTTCAGATGGATTTGGGCCGGTCGGGTCTCGCTTGATAGGCGGGGCCAGGCCGGTGATTTATGTGTAGA
>JAKSAW010000449.1 GCA_022361455.1 Pseudomonadales bacterium
CTCTAAAGACGATACCTGTTTGAGTGTAACTGAGTCTTTATCCAAGGTTTTGGTGATTTGGTACCAATTTTTTAGTGCTTTGGAGTCATCAATGTCCAAGGGATGGAAGCCTGGACGAAAATAAGCCAACAGCAATTTGAAAAAGCGCTTTGAAAATCGCTTTAGCATTTGTTCATAACGAACCCGAACATAGCTTTTCTGCTTGGTGGGATCGCTAAGATGACCCAGATCCTCCATGCGATGATGCTGTCGCATCAATCGCAAATGAATCACGAATAGATAGAAGCCACCAATAAGTAGCGTCAAAACTGCAGCAGTAACTCGTTGTAGGTATCCGCCCCCTACTTTGTAGTAAAGATCATACATCACCGTTTTATGCTCTAGTTCTTCAGCGCCATGCCACTGCCAAAGATCAAACATTTTCGGGTGCCCTATTTCAAAAAAGCCATCCATTTCCGACAGGCCTAAACTCGATAATGTCGCGGTTAAATGTTCCAGCGCACAAGAAATTGCCAACTGAAAGCGTAATGGTAATTTCCCAAAGAACTTAAACAGTCGCTTGGTTTCGCGGATATCACCCTGTAAAGAATAGCCTTGGCGAATCAACACTTCGTTTAACTGATCATGAATCTTATGATGATGTGCTTCCTGAATAATAAAAGCACGGCATTCATCTTTTAGAGCGTCATCGTCAACGCTTTCAACGGCTCGGCGCATCGCCTTTATCATAAATCGTTCGGCTTCTGGTATCAGAATTGAAAGTGCATTGAACAACTGAGTAAACCAAACACTATCTCCCATCCAAAGCAAAGGAACACTGTCATAGCCTTTGAATCGGAATCGACGCGGTTGAATGGTCACGCCATTGCTGGTGGGCGCCCCTGGGGCTAATTTAGTAAAGTGCATATACGCCTCCTAAGCGACGGCCTGATGGGTTAACCAACCTTTTTGCTTGGCTTCCATTACATGTGGCACTTGATCATCTAACCAGTAGGCATCGCTATCAGTAATGACTAATAGCTCTTCCCATTTAACGCCTATACCGTTCCAACCAATATGAGGTTCAACAGCCCATAAGCCGGCTAATGGTTTGTGATCAGACTCAACTCGATCATTCCATACTGGCGCGTTTGGATCAGTCCCGGAGAGAAACTGAGAAAACTTGGTTTGATTAGCTAAATACAGCAAACCATCGATACCAAATCGGCCCAACGTGTACTTAGACTTCCAGGTACGTTTTACCTTGGCAACGCGATGAGCCAACACACGGAAAGGATAACGGCTATGAATACGTTGATAACCATGATCAGCGATCATAGCATCCAATTCTTGATAGATAGTGCGAAAGGTTTTCTCCGCTAACACGCTTTCTAAGATCAGTTCGCGGTAATCCAATAAATCTTTACGCATTTGTTGATGCTCTGCGGTGTCCTCCCCAAACATAAAGGAGTAACCAATATCCGATATATAGCCATCCGAAAATGGTGCTATATCTAAAATCACTGGCATACCTTTGAAAAGTTTGCGATTGGTGGGAAAAAACTGCGCAGGAATCCAAAACCCATCGAAAGCGGTGCGCTCGCCAAACCATGCGTAAGGTTTGTGGAAAAACTCGGTAATGCCGCGCTTCTCCATCCACAAGGTCATACGCTCAACGGCTTGATTTTCAGTATCACCTTGCTGCAGAGTTTCAGCGACCTCTTGCACACACTGATAGGCTAATCTCTGAAGTTCTTGGAAGCACCTTAGTTCTTGGGGATTAAATTCTTTTTGCTTATACATCGACATCGTATTGCAACGCCACTTATTGTTATTAGAGTGACTTCGATGCTAGCAACTGACCTGAGGAAAAACTTGAGGATTATGACCGACCTAGTCTGATATGGCCAATATTGAAAAGTTCATCGGAATAATTTGAGTTCAAGAACCAACGAGGTTCATAATTACCGGCTCATTATGGATTGATACTTTGTTTCTACCCTCGCCCTTGGACCTGTACAAGGCTTTGTCCGCGCGTTCAATAATGGTATCAGCGCTCACGTTGGCCGATTTAATAACGGTAGTAACGCCCACACTAGTGGTTAGGTTTATCTCAACCCCATTATAAGTGACTATGGTAGATTCAATGGCTTGGCGGCAACGCTCAGCCACTTCCCGAGCTGCACCTACATTACAGTTAGGCAAGATCGCTGCAAACTCTTCGCCTCCGTAGCGTCCTAAATAATCGGTATTACGCAAAGCCGACTGCAACACTTGGGCAGCCACTTCTAGAGCCTTATCACCCATTTTATGCCCGTGTTCATCATTAAGTTTTTTGAAGTGGTCTAAATCAATCATAATGAACGAAATTGGCGTATCAGCACGCTTTGATAGCAACAGCTCACGCTCGAATATCTCCATTAAATAGCGACGATTCCAAATATCGGTAAGTCCATCCTTGCGGGATAATTCGCGTATTTTATCTTCGCGCTCGCGTAATCCTTTGAGAAAAAACTTGGTCATTATGATGCCACATAGCAGCGGATACATGGTGATAGCAATTTGCCCTCCCATCCACCAACGGGCACCTGTACCCATATAAACTTCTTTATATAAAGAGGTGAATGGAATAACTTCCATAAAGCTCAGCAAGCTAACGATCACCACTAACGCAGCATTAAACAATACTGAAATCACCATTAGCCGTGTTTCAAATAGGAAGAATCCCAACATAGACACGGCTACTAACCCCGCCAAAACCGATGACATTAGAATGCCATGGGTAATCACAATGGCGAATACCAATGGCACCGGTAAAATCACAGTTACCAATTCGAGCTTTTTATTCTCTGTTTGAGTTTTGCGTATGTGGTAGGAAATCAGGAACATTCCAATCCAAATCAAACCACAAGCCAGTAGATAATAATTTAACTTGGTATGAACTTCGCTATTTAGGAAGGGAATTAGATCTGGTCGGCTGGTTAGGAAAAAACCGAAGCCCGCCTGCATAAAATACCAAGGCGCAATAAAGAAGGCACCGAGCATGCAGCGATCGACACCACACCAATCGATAGGATTAACAATCGTTTTGTTTTTCTTATTATAAATACTACTCATTCTATTCAGCGTATAGGCAACCTTAAGCCATTTTATTAGAGCAAATGGCTTGTAAACAAAATAGACAAGATATGTATTGTTATGTTATCCGGTGGGCTAACCAAAGCCCCTAGGATGCCTTGGAGTACTGCTTCTTATACTCTCTAGGCGAAACACCAGTCCAGGCCTTGAATGCGCGGCTAAAGGCAGAGGTATCGCAGTATCCAAGCCGCAAAGCGATGTCTGTGACCGATCCCTCGTTCATTTTCAATAACTTAATGGCGAACTCTTTGCGAACCGTTTCGATCTCATTCTGGTAATTAGTACCTAAACTGTTTAACTTGCGCCTTAAGGTGCGGCCACTCATGCCGATTCTTCTAGCCGCTGTTTCAAGATCCGGAAAAGCACCAAGGCTCTGTACCAACAGCAAGCGAAGCTTTTTCGGCAAATGATTAAGATCGATGTCCGGTAAGCTTTGATTAAAAGAATGCTCCGCCATTTGCGCTGCTGATTTATTCGCTAGCTTCAGTTCCACGTTGGCATATTCTTTTGAAATATAAAATGCATTCTCACCTGCGTTGAATCGAAGCGGGCATTTGAAATAGCGTTGATAAACTTTCTTGTAGGAAGGCTCCGGATAATCAAATGTTAGATACTCAGGCTCCACATCATCACCCAATAGAAAATGGAATATGTTATAAAAACTGACCGTGGCCATTTCCATA
>JAKSAW010000222.1 GCA_022361455.1 Pseudomonadales bacterium
AGTCAGAGGTGCAAAGTTATAACGTTTATCAGCAGCGTCAAGCGGGTGGCTATGATTTGGTGGCAAGTGTACCTGTGGTCGATGGGAATTCAGTAGAAATCGATGGATTGTCAGCGGGGATCTATTACTTTTCGCTGACCACAGTTGATACTGCTGGAAGGGAAAGCGAAAAGTCGGCACCTATTCGATTTGAAGTGGGTAGTAATTGAAGCTTGAAGTTTAATAATTAGAAAAAGGCCGGGTTTCCCCGGCTTTTTTTTATTTCTCAAGAGTGCTTGCTTCTTTGAGGCGCTGAATGTTCCGGTAAATGTATTCTGGAGATAGTTTGTCGTTATTTAAGTAAGTACGTTCGATTTCCCATTCTTGAGTGGGGATTCCTGCAACTCCAAACGCAATCGAGTTAACCTCTTCACCAATTCGAGTTTCAAAGCCCCAGCGCCACGCTTCGTGTCCTTTAACCTGAAAATATTTACTGGACCAGTCTTTCCTAAAGGTTAGAGGTAGTTTCCAAGCAATTCCGATAAATTCTGCACTGGTTTCATTGCTAAAGACGTCTTTAGCATCGGTGTTCTTATAAAATAGATCAATGGTCTGATCACCAAACTGGAATAACGCGTTCACGCGAAAGCCGTTGTCTCCACCCCAAAATTTACCTTGGGTAAAACGCAGTGAAATATCATAGTCATCTATATAATACCGATAGGTGAGTAGCTGATAATCTCTCTGCTCGTTGGTGTCTTCGTGCTCGAAGTCACCGAGTTTTAGTAGAACTTGATGTGCTCCCGATGGCGTGAATAACAATGTTTCGTTTTGAAGACCAATATAGTCATAAATGATTCGCCCAAAATGGGTGTTATTGAAACCAAAGCTACTCAATTTAAAACCCTGCTGAATGGTCATCTCTCGCAGCCCGCTTCTTAATTTAGCATTTCTAAAGAAGCCGGTTTCATAGTCCTCACTGCTTTCAAAGTGATCCGTTACAGAAGCGCTGATTATGCCCCCCGGCCATAATTGGCTTGCCAAATTAAAGGAAAGGCCCCAGGAGTAATCCCAAACGCCATATTCTGTGGCTATACCATTAGATATGACTGGGCTTATGGTTAGCCTTGGCTTCATCGCTGTTAGATGGGCGGCGGATGCTTGCCAAGCAACTGAATTAAAATCCATGTTTTTAAAATATCCATTTCTGTAATAGACTTTTCTACTTAGGCTCTGAAAGAGTCCAATTATTAAGGGTGGAAAGGTGTTCTTAACCTTGATTTCATATTCAAAGAAAAC
>JAKSAW010000219.1 GCA_022361455.1 Pseudomonadales bacterium
ACTTGAGTATTAGCTTAGGCGTGTTAAATTTGTTGCCCATTCCGGTGCTGGATGGTGGGCACTTGATGTATTATGCCGCGGAAATGATTAAAGGCAGCCCGGTGTCTGAGAAGGTTCAGGCTATTGGTAATAGTTTAGGATTGGCGCTGCTGGTGATGTTCATGGGTTTGGCATTTTATAACGATATTGTTGGCCTCTAGGATGAGTCCAATAATTTAATAAAAATTAAGACCAATAGGGTTACACCTTTCAAGTACGGCGAGTTTTCATTGAGTATTTCATCATTTTTTAAGTCTATAACTAGCGTTTTCATTGGCTTGTTGATGCTGGTGGTGTCTGGCGTTGCTGCAGCTGAAAGCTTTGTCATTAAAGATATTCGTATTGAGGGTCTGCAGCGGGTATCCATCGGCGCGGTATTTAATATCCTGCCTTTGGAGGCTGGAGATAGCATCGAAGAATCACAATTAGCGCAAGTGGCGAGAATTCTATTTCGCACTGGAAACTTTCAAGATGTCTCTATGTATCGGGATGGCGATACGCTTATTGTGCGCGTTAGTGAACGTCCTTCAATTAGCAAGATTGAAATCGACGGCAACAAATCCATAGAAACAGAAAACTTGCTAGAAGGCTTAGCTCAGGCTGGGCTAAGCGAGGGAAGTGTATTTCAGCGAGCTACATTGGATCGCATTAAATTGGAATTGGAGCGCCAATATACATCTCAAGGCCGTTACGCAGCAAAGGTTGATCCAACCGTAACCCCACTACCGCGCAACCGGGTAAAAATTGACATCAAGGTTAAGGAAGGCAGCGTTGCGACCATCAGTGGCGTCGATATCGTCGGCAATGAAGCTTTTGATGATGAAGAGTTATTAGATATCTTCCAGTTAAAGAAAACTCATTTTACCTCTTTCTTCAAAGGTGATGATAAGTACTCCCGAGAACGCTTGTCGGGGGACTTGGAGTCTTTACGCTCTTATTATATGGACCGTGGTTACGTTAACTTTAATATTGAATCTACCCAGGTGTCAGTTACACCAGATAAGTCAGAAGTTTATATCGCTGTTAACGTTTCAGAAGGTGAGATTTTTAAAGTTAATGAAGTAAAACTTTCTGGCGATTTAAAAGTAAAAGAAGAAGACCTTACCAAGCTACTTCTGGTACAGAAGGATCAAACTTTTTCACGTCAACTGGTGACGCTCACCAACGAATTAATTACTAAACGCCTTGGTAACGAAGGTTATACCTTTGCCAATGTTAATGGCGTGCCTCAGGTCAATAATGAAGACAAAACCGTGGATGTTACCTTCTATGTTGATCCAGGTGCACGGGTTTATGTTCGTCGTGTTAATTACTTTGGTAACGTTAAAACTCGTGATGAAGTTTTACGACGTGAGATGCGTCAAATGGAAGGTGCATGGGCCAATGGCCAATTGATTGAAAACTCTAAGGTTCGTTTGGAGCGATTAGGTTTTTTCAAAGGCGTGGCTGTTGAAACGCCAAAAGTGCCAGGTACTAATGATCAAATCGATGTTAACTACACCGTTGAAGAGCAACCTTCAGGAAGTATTAGTGCCAGCCTAGGTTATCAGCAAGGCTCAGGATTCGTGTTTGGTGCTAGCATTAGCCAAAACAACTTTTTAGGAACGGGTAATAAGGTCTCTTTCGCAATTAATCGCAGCGACTTCCGCAATAGTTATACGTTTTCATACTTAGACCCTTATTTCACAGTGGACGGTGTAAGCCGTGGTTATTCGCTATTTTTCCAAGAAACCGATATAGATGAAGATTCCAGTATTTCTTCATGGTCCATGGACCGTTACGGCGGTAACGTGAATTTTGGTTATCCTATTAGTGAGATCTCACGTCTTACTTTTGCTGTTGGTTACGAGAACATAAAGATATATGCGGGACAGCGATCTCCACTCGATGTTTGGGAATGGGTAGGTTACGACCAATTTGCTAATGAGCTAGATAACCGACGCACTCAAACTGAAGATTATGATGTGTTCACATTGTCTGGGCGCTGGTCTCAAAGCACTTTAAACCGGGGTGTGTTTGCCACCAGGGGGTATTCTCAAAGCCTAGCTTTGGAAGCTTCCATACCGAATAGTGAGATCGAGTATTTTAAGCTTAACTACCGCGGCGAACGTTATTTCCCTCTAACCAAAATCTGGACCTTAAAAACCAGAGCCAATATCGGTTATGGTGACGGATATGGTAGCACTGAAAAACTACCGTTCTTTGAGCATTATTATGCCGGTGGTTTTGGTTCTGTTCGTGGTTATGAAGATCGTTCTTTGGGACCTAGAGAGCGACAATCCCCCGATGATATTGGTGATGCTGATGCGATCGGTGGTAATTTGCTAGTAGAGGGTGCCCTTGAATTCATATTCCCAGTACCATTTGTCAAAGACAAGCGCTCTATTAGAACCTTGTTTTACATCGATGGGGGCAACGTATTCGACACCTTACGCAAAGATGATGATGGTTTAGACTTTGATCCTGATGAGTTTCGCTATGCCTATGGTGTGGGTATGTCATGGATAACGGGAATTGGTCCATTAACGTTTAGTTTGTCTAAACCTTTCAACGATCAAAATGGCGACGATACTAAGCGCTTCCAGTTCTCTTTAGGTCGGCCCTTTTAATTAGAGAGACTTTCAATAGTCTTAACCAGTTTTAGAAATAATGAGAAAGAAATAAGAGTGAGGATACAGTGAAACAACTTAAATATACTTTGTTGATCATGATGTCGCTTCTGTCTTTTCAGGCAATGGCAGGGAAAATTGCAGTCGTTAATGTGCAGGATGCTATTAAAAAATCAGACGCAGCCAAATTATGGATTCAGAAGTTTGAATCTGAACATGCCACTGAACAAGCTGATTTGCGTGTGCTTGAATCTGAACTGAAAGCAATGCAAGAGCGATTCAAGAAAGATGAAGCAATTCTGAGTGATGACGAAAAGCGTAAGGCCAATAAAGCCATGCAGGAAAAATATGAAGAACTGCAGTTTCGCGGTAAGCAACTACAGAAAGAATATAAAGCAGGTCAGCAAGAGTTAGTGCAATCTATGCTACCTAAAGTTAATAAGGCGCTAAATGCGTTGATGGAAAAAGATGCCTACGATCTAATTGTCCATCGAGAAGCGGTGTTGATGCTTAAGCCAGAGTTCGATATTACGGATAAAGTCATCGAACAAATGAATAAAGCTAAGTAAATAGTTAGCAATAAAGCTTAATAACACCCCAATAAACAGGAGCGACTTTTAACGTGACACACCAGCCTTTAAAGACATGGGTTTTAGAGGACCTAGCTAAAGAGTTGGGTGTGACAGTTAAAGGGGACGCTTCCTTAACGGTAGAGCGGCTTGCGACATTACAAAACGCGTCCGAAGGCTGCCTGTCATTTTTATCAAACCCTCTTTATAAAAATCAGTTGGCTAGCTCGAACGCAACAGCGGTGATTGTGGCAGCTGATTTTGCTGAAGAATGTACCGGCGTCGCCTTGGTAAGTGATAATCCATACCTTACTTATGCCAAGGCCTCTCACTTGTTTGATAATTCACCTACTTTGCCGCCTATTGTCCACCCATCAGCAGTGGTGGCAGAGGATGTGGTCGTGGGTAAGGGTGTTGCGATTGGTGCAAATGCTGTTGTTGATGCGGGCGCTCAACTAGCTGATGGTGTTGAAATAGGCCCAGGTTGTGTCATTGGAGCAGGATGTAAAATTGGCGCTCAAACCCGATTGAGGGCCAATGTGACCCTATATCACAATGTGTCTATAGGTGAACGATGTCATTTGCACAGTGGAGTGGTGATTGGAGCTGATGGCTTTGGTTTTGCCCCTGTTAAAGGTGGCTGGTTTAAAGTTGCGCAACTTGGTGGTGTCGAAATCGGTAATGACGTCGATGTTGGTGCCAACACTACCATTGATAGAGGAGCGATCGAACCAACGGTGATTGGCGATGCGGTGCTCTTGGATAATCAAATTCAAATCGCTCACAATGTAGAAATTGGGGATTGTACGGCAATAGCCGGTTGTACTGGTATTGCGGGTAGCACAAAAATTGGTCGAAATTGCACCATTGCAGGCGCCGTTGGTATAGCTGGGCACCTAGAAATCTGCGATGGCGTACACATCACTATGCGTTCTGCCATTACCAAATCCATCACCAAAGCTGGCTCGTATTCATCTGGGACGGCTATGTCTACCACTGCTGAGTGGCGAAAGAATGCAGCTCGGTTCCGGCAACTAGATGGATTGGCGAAATCGCTTCGTAAACTGGAAAAAAAGCTGGGTCGCTAGCTCTTTTTGGTCAGTTTTTACCTTGTAACAAATGTGTGCTTTAAAAAGTGCTTTTGACTAGGCATGCTAGCGTGCTTTAAATCAGTAATCCAATGTAGGCCCGTTTGATATGGACATAAATGAAATTAAGCATTATTTACCCCATCGATTCCCTTTCTTGATGTTGGATCGTGTCGATGAGCTTATCGTTGGTGAAACCATTATTGCCACCAAGAACGTTACCTATAACGAGCCTCAGTTTACTGGTCATTTCGATAACAACCCAATTTTCCCAGGTGTGTATATAATTGAAGCTATGGCACAAGCCAGTGGTATTCTCGCACTCAAAACCATTGGCAACACTGCTCAAGCCAACAAAGCTTATGTGCTTGCAGGAGCAGATAAAGCGCGTTTTAAGCGCTCCGTTGTTCCTGGAGATCAACTAAAATTACATGCGAGAGTTGTTAATAATAAACGAGGCATATGGAAGTTTCAGGCAGAAGCAAAAGTTGATGGTGAGACTGTTGCTAGCGCTGAAATTCTATGTGCAGAAAGGGATCTGTAAGATTGTTACCAAAATACACTAATACTGACGTTTCCGTATTTCATGCCAGCAAGCCTAGCGCAGTGCATAGCGGGCTTGCTCATTCTGAATTATGCTCAATTCGGGGTGTAACTCGTTAATGGTCGACAAGCCTATTAGAATCGGTATTGTCGCCGGGGAAATGTCAGGCGATCTTCTTGGGGCAGGCTTAATCCAATCGATTAAGCAGCTCGCGCCGCAAGCAGAGTTTATTGGTATTGGTGGACCCAAAATGATCGATGCGGGATGTCGCTCTCTATTTCCTATGGAGCGATTATCGGTAATGGGCATCGTTGAAGTGCTCGGTCGTATCACCGAGCTACTCGCCATTCGCAAAACCCTCATTGAAGAACTTTTAAAAGAGCCCCCTGATATATTCATCGGTATTGATTCCCCCGATTTCGTGATTCCGGTGGAATTAAAGTTACGCCAGCACAATATTAAAACGGTTCATTACGTTAGTCCTTCCGTGTGGGCATGGCGTCAGCGTCGAGTCCACAAAATCAAAAGGGCAGTGAACTTAATGCTGACCCTGTTTCCCTTTGAAGCTGCCTTTTATGAGCAGCATCAAGTACCGGTTCGCTTCGTAGGCCACCCTCTAGCCAATTTAATCGATCCCGATTTAGATGTGCAGCGAGCCAAGCAGCATTGGGGTTACGGCATTCATGATCGTGTTGTTGCCGTCCTGCCAGGTAGTCGCGGTGGTGAGCTAAAACACATGGGTCCCTTATTTATTGATACCATGCGACGCATGCACTTGATGGATCCCCGCATTAAATTTGTGGTGCCCTTAGCCAATGCTGAGCGTAAAGCTCAGTTTGAGCAGCAGTTAATGCAGCTGGAGCAAGCGTTGCCAGTGCAATTGATTGATGGGCATGCGAGAGAAGTAATGTCCGCTTCAGATGCGGTGTTAGCAACCTCTGGAACTGCTACCTTAGAAGCCATGTTGCTGAAGCGTCCCATGGTGGTAGCATTTAGGTGGGGTGCTATTACCCATGCCATAATTTCCCGTTTGGTTAAGACCGACTACATCGCGTTGCCAAACTTACTCGCTAACGAGACCTTGGTACCAGAGTACCTACAAGACGAAGCCAAGTCTGAGGTTTTAGCTAAAGATATGCTTGAACAATTAAATAACACAGAGCGTCGCGACTACTTGAAAAAGCGTTTCGATGAAATACATCATAGTCTCCGAAAGAATGCCAATTATGAAGCTGCCGATGCAGTGCTGGCACTCATTGAGTACGATTTGGGTTAACACATGCAAGACGCTCTAAATTTTTCTAATGGTGAGTTAATCGCTGGGGTGGACGAAGTCGGGCGTGGTCCGTTGGCTGGAGCCGTGGTAGCCGCCGCTGTTATCTTAGATCCTAATCAGCCGATTGAAGGTTTGACGGATTCGAAAAAGCTTACTGAAAAGAAACGTGATTTGTTGTTTGAGGAAATCAAACAGAAGGCATTGGCTTGGGCATTAGGTCGTGCCGAAGTTGATGAAATTGATGAGCTCAACATCCTTCATGCCAGCATGTTGGCTATGGAACGAGCCGTCAAAGCGCTAGATCCTCAGCCTACCTATGCGCTTATTGATGGTAACCGTTGCCCTAATTTACCTTGTCCCGGTGAACCCATCATAAAGGGTGATTTAACCGAGCCCGCTATCTCTGCCGCCTCAATTCTTGCTAAAGTAACTAGAGACCGAGAAATGGTTGCTTTGGATGAAACCTATCCAGGTTACGGATTAGCAAAGCACAAGGGCTACCCAACCAAAGTACATATGGATGCGCTTGCTGAGCTAGGTCCCACTGAGATTCACCGTCGATCATTTGGTCCTGTAAAAAAATTCTTTGAACCTGCTGAATAAGCAATAGCTGAATAAAACTATAACAACCATGACTAACGCCCCCAGCACCTTTGTTCATTTGCGTGCCCATACCGAGTTTTCCTTGGTGGATGGAATTCTGCGTATTAAGCCTTTTGTGAATAAAGTGGTGGAGTCGGGCATGCCGGCAGTGGCGATTACCGATGTCTGCAATTTATTTGCAGCGGTTAAGTTTCAGCGAGCTTGCGAAGGCGCAGGCGTCAAACCCATTATGGGAGTGGATGTTTTAGTTGAATCCAGCAATCCCAATGAGCCACCAACTTTTATGGTGTTGTTGGCGCAAAACCTAGATGGTTATCGAAACTTAACGGAGTTGGTCTCTGAAGCGTATCTTACTGGGCAGGGCTCTGGGAAGCCTGTCGCAACTCGCGAATGGTTAAAAGAGAAATCCGGTGATCTGATTTGTTTATCGGGTGGCAAACTCAGCGAAATAGGGCAAGCGCTAGTTGCGGATAAGATCGATAAAGCGCGGTCTATCGCTACTGAGTTAATGGGCTACTTTGAAGACCGTTTTTATATCGAACTGCAACGAACTGGTCGATCAGAAGATGAAACCTATCTACATCGAGCAGTAGAGCTTGCGAGTGAATTAAATTGCCCGGTGGTTGCTACCAATGATGTTCGCTTCTTAAACCAAGACGACTATGATGCACACGAAGTTCGCGTTTGTATCAAAGAAGGTTGGACGTTAGACGATAGTAGTCGTCCAACCAATTATAGTGATCAGCAGTATTTGCGAACGCCTGAGGAAATGATCGAGCTATTCTCCGATATTCCTGAGGCCATTGAAAATACCATAGAAATAGCCAAACGTTGTTCTTTGGAAATTCCGCTGGGTACTTATTATCTGCCTGATTTTCCTGTACCCGAAGGCATGACCATTGATTCCTATTTGGAACACACATCCAAGCAAGGTTTGGAAGAGCGTTTAGATTTTTTATTTGATCGCAACGATCCTAATTTTGAGGAAATTCGTAAGCCTTACGATGAACGTTTGCGAATCGAACTAGATGTAATTATTCAAATGGGATTCCCCGGCTACTTCCTTATCGTTGCCGACTTTATCCAATGGTCTAAAAATAACGGTGTACCTGTTGGTCCCGGTCGTGGTTCTGGTGCGGGTTCGTTGGTTGCTTATGCCATCAAAATTACGGATCTGGATCCTCTCGAATACGACTTACTTTTCGAACGCTTTCTAAACCCCGAACGTGTTTCCATGCCTGACTTCGACGTAGACTTCTGTATGGATGGTCGCGATCGGGTTATCGACTATGTCGCAGAAAAATATGGTCGTAACGCGGTATGTCAGATTATTACCTACGGCACCATGGCGGCAAAGGCGGTAGTGCGTGATGTGGGCCGTGTGCAAGGCAAAGGTTATGGCTTTGTAGATCGCATCGCGAAACTGATTCCCTTTGAAGTCGGGATGACTCTTTCCAAAGCGATGGAGCAAGAAGAGCAACTTCAAGATCTGTTTGATAATGATGATGAAGTTCGTGAACTACTGGCGATGGCCCTTAAGCTAGAAGGGATTACCCGTAACGTTGGTAAGCATGCCGGTGGTGTTGTTATCGCGCCTTCAAAACTGACTGATTATGTGCCGCTTTATTGTGATGAAGAGGGTAACAACCTCGTTACGCAATTCGATAAAGACGATGTGGAATCAGCCGGTCTGGTTAAGTTCGACTTTCTAGGTTTGAGAACGTTGACCATTGTCGATTGGGCATTGCAAACTATTAATCCGCGATTGCAGGCGCAATCTGAAGAGCCGATCGATATTATGGCGATTCCGTTGGATGATGCGCCCACGTTTAATTTATTGCAGGCTGCAGAAACCACCGCAGTATTCCAGCTGGAATCGCGGGGCATGAAGGATTTGATTAAACGCTTAAGACCAAGTAGCTTCGAAGATATTGTTGCACTGGTAGCGTTATTCCGACCTGGTCCGTTGGGCTCAGGCATGGTGGATGACTTTATTGCGCGTAAACATGGGCGCCAAAAAGTTGATTACCCGCATCCAGATCTAGAACCCGTGCTCAATACCACCTATGGAACGATTCTTTATCAAGAACAAGTAATGTTGATTCCCCAGGTGCTTGCAGACTTCACTCTGGGTGGCGCGGACTTATTGCGTCGTGCTATGGGTAAGAAGAAAGCGGATGTTATGGCACAGCAAAGGGCGGTGTTTGTTGAAGGTTCTGGAAAAAACGGAATCTCAGAACAGCTCGCTACAGAAATCTTCGACACCATGGAAGAGTTCGCGAAGTATGGTTTTAACAAATCGCACTCTGCTGCGTATGCGTTAGTTTCTTATCAAACCGCTTGGTTAAAAGCTCATTATCCCGAAGGCTTTATGGCCGCAGTTCTTTCTGCCGATATGCATAACACCGATAAGGTGGTCACCCTTATCGACGAATGTAACTCCATGAAGCTGTCTATTGTTCCTCCAGGTGTCGACGATAGCGAATATAAATTTACCGTAAATGATGAAGCCAGCATCGTTTATGGATTGGGCGCAATAAAAGGTTTAGGTGAAGGCCCTATCGAAGCCATTTTGGAAGCTAGAAAAGAAGGTGGAAAATTTGCCGATCTTTTCGAATTCTGTCGTCGCGTTGATTTGAAAAAAATTAATCGCCGTTCGATGGAAGCCTTAGTTAAAGCTGGTGCTTTGGATGCCCTTGGGCCAGATCGTGCGACTCTCATGGCGACGCTGCCAGAAGCAACCAAAGCCGCCGAACAACATGCAGCGAATGAAGATGCTGGTATGGGTGACCTGTTCGGCGAAGTTATTGAAACCGAATCCAGCGGTGGCGAGTGGACGCGAGCAAATCCTTGGAGCGACGATGAACGTTTGCAAGGGGAAAAAGAAACACTCGGCCTCTATTTGACCGGGCATCCTATCGACCAATATCTCGATGAGCTATCAAATTTTATTTCTTGCCGAATCAATGATGTTAAACCTGGAAATAATCGTGACTCGCGCACTGTTATTTCAGGTTTAGTGATCGCGATGCGAGTGATGCGTAACAAGCGTGGTGACCGCATGTGTTTTGTGACCTTGGATGATAAAAGCGGCCGTATGGAAGTATCGGTATTTTCGGATACCTACGAACAGTATAAAGACCTCATACTCAAAGATGCCGTGTTGGTAGTGGAAGGAGAGGTCAGTAACGATGAGTATTCTGGTGGCCTGAAAATGGTGACCCGCAAGGCTTTCAGTATCGGCCAAGCCAGGGAAAACTATGCCAGGATGTTAACTGTTTCTGTTAATCAAGACGCTGTACAAAATGGTTTCAGTGAGAGCTTTGAATCGCTGTTGGCTCAGTATCGCGATGGCGAGTGCCGTATGCGTGTGGATTACCAGCGTGAAGGCGCCAAAGCCCGCTTTTATTTTAACGAAGAATGGAAGGTGCGCCCTGCGCCAGAACTCATTGAGGGGCTGGAGAACTTGTGTGGCGAGAAGTCCATTACGGTTCAATATCGTTAGGTATACCCGAAACAATTTGCTACGAATTACCCCTGCAACCGGTCAGTCCACTCTCGACACTCCCCGTGGGCTCACGTAAGGTTAGGGGCCGTATGCTGATAACAAAAAGAGTAGTCGTTGAGGCGAGTTTATGAACCCCAATTATTTGGATTTTGAGCAACCTATTGCTGAATTAGAGTCGAAAATCGAGGAACTCCGTGCAGTAGGTGATGACACCGAACTCAATATAGGTGAAGAAATTGAGTTGTTGCAGGCCAAAAGCCAAGAACTCACCGAATCTATCTTTACCGACCTTAGCCCTTGGCAAGTGTCGCAGTTGTCGCGCCATCCGCAGCGCCCTTATACCTTAGATTATATCGATCGTATTTTTACCGAATTTGATGAAATGCACGGCGACAGAACCTTTGCCGACGATGCCGCAATAGTTGGTGGTGTCGCGCGTCTGGATGATAATCCAGTGATGATTATTGGCCACCAAAAGGGCCGAGCA
>JAKSAW010000267.1 GCA_022361455.1 Pseudomonadales bacterium
GTATGTACGATGAATATCAACAGGCCAAGCTATCGCTTGAGAGTTCATCCAAGTACTAATCGATAAGTACTGCGTGTTTAAGCGCTGGTAATAATCACTTGTTTTATTATCAGCGCTTGCTTTAAAAGTTGCCGAATAATACTAAGTAATAACCGTTGGCGCAGTCATCCCTGTGAGCGCTTCCATTTTTGATAACTGTTTTGCTATCTCGCCCAATGCCTTAGTCGCCTCCTGGGCATCCTCGTCACACTGTTGCGGATCATTTTCAACTCGCTCCAAATAAACGCGAATTGTAGCACTGTCAGTTCCTGTTCCTGATAAGCGAAACACAACCCGAGATCCGTTTTCGAAAAACACTCTAACGCCTTGATTATTGCTAACGGAATCATCCACTGGATCACTATACGAGAAGACATCAGCTGCTTTAACCATTAACCCTGATACTTCGGTTCCCGCTAATGTAGGTAGTGAGTCAGTTAATTCTGCCAACAATTGATTTGCTTTATCGCCTTCAACACCCTCATAGTCGTGACGACAGTAATAACTTCGACCAGTCTGTTGCCATAAATCTCTTAAAAGTGACTCAGGCGATTTGTTACTCTCTAGCATGATGCTGAGCCAGCATAAAACTGCCCAGATACCATCTTTTTCACGAACATGATCACCACTGGTACCAAAACTTTCTTCCCCACACAGCGCCACTTTACCCGCATCCAACAAGTTGCCAAAAAACTTCCAACCTGTAGGAGTCTCATAACAGTCAAGAGACAGTGTTTGCGCAACCCGATCTAGCGCAGTACTTGTCGGCATTGATCTAGCGACACCTGCTAAACCATTTTTGAATTGTGGGATGGCTCGATGATTCAACGCGATAACAGCTAGGCTATCGCTGGGGCTAACGAAGCAGCCTTTTCCGGTAATAAGATTACGGTCGCCGTCGCCATCAGAAGCCGCACCTAAAGCTGGCGCACTATCCTGCGACATGATGTCAATAAGCTCTTTGGCATGCACTAGATTCGGGTCAGGGTGACCACCACCGAAATCAGTCAAAGGCGCCGCATTGATAACACTGCCCTCTGCGGCTCCCAATGTCGCTTCGAAAATTGACTTTGCGTAAGGACCGGTAACTGCATGCATAGCGTCAAAACAAATCGATAATTGGCCACTAGCAAAGCCTTGCTTTAAAGCGTCAAAATCAAATAGTGATTGCATTAATTCTGTATAGTCGGCAACAGAGTCGACGACCTGCACCACCATATCGTTCAAATCGATTTCTTGCGCATCGCTAATATCAACAGCGTCCATGTCACTGATTAGATATTCATTAATAGCTTGGGTGTTTTCGAAGATTGCATTAGTTACACCCTCTGGCGCAGGACTTCCAGAAGCATTGTTAAACTTGATTCCAAAGTCTTCATTCGGCCCCGCAGGATTATGACTAGCCGACAATACCAATCCGCCAATGGCATTATACTTCCGTATCAGATGCGACGCAGCGGGAGTCGAAACCAAACCGTTAATTCCAACAATCACCTTTTTGAAGCCATTGGCCAAGGCCATTTTCAAAATGGTTTGCACAGCAATATCATTGTGAAAGCGACCATCCCCACCAACTACCAAAGTGGTTCTATCCTCAACAGAAATCGTATTCATTACAGACTGAACAAAATTTTCTAAGTAATGAGGTTGCTGGAACACCTTTACTTTTTTTCTTAGTCCAGAGGTACCCGGCTTTTGGCCCTCAAAGGGTTGAGTTTGAATGGTGACAATCTGATTATCCATTTTCACTACCTTATATTACATATCCGATGTGCCGCTTTCTGGTGACGGGCTTAGTGATGCTTAGCCATATAAACTTAATCTATTTGCCGAATTACTGAGACTAGCGCTTCAACCTTGAACCCAGACAAATAATATAAGTTACTTAAGTTCTTGCTATAGTAAGGATATTACCATTTCCGAACAAAAGTATGACAGCGATTTGTCCGCCTCCTTTGAGTCAGATCAGTATCGCAACCATACGGATCGAAAGGATAAATAAAATGACTGCTACCGTTGCTAGTACTACGGTTTCTCCAGAAACCTCCCTTGAGGTTCTCTCAGCACACGAAGTTAATGGCTTAATGGGCCTCTCTGATTCTGATGCCTACCAGCTTTTCAAGCGCTGTGCGCTAGCGGTTTTAAACACCGATAGCACCATTGATGACACTAACGAAGTGCTAGAGACTTTCAAGGATTTCGATATCCGTTTCATTCGTCAAGCAAGAGGTATTAAACTTCAGGTAGAAAATGCGCCTGCCACCGCGTTTGTCGACAATCGAATGATTCGAGGTATCCGCAAACAACTTTTCTCTGTGCTGCGTGATGTTCTCTATGTCACCAATCAACTTAAAAACTCTCCCAGTTTTACCTTCGATTGCAGTGAAAACATCACCGACGCTGTTTTTCACATCTTGCGGAATGCCAAACTATTTCAGCCGGGGCGACAAGAGCCTTTATGCGTTTGTTGGGGTGGCCACTCTATTGATCGAGATGAATATGAGTTCACTAAAGAAGTGGGTTATGAGCTTGGTTTAAGAGAAGTTAATATCATTACTGGCTGCGGCCCAGGCGCTATGAAAGGCCCAATGAAAGGTGCAACCATAGGTCACGCTAAACAACATTTTAAAAATCAACGCTACATCGGTATTACAGAACCAGGCATTATCGCTGCAGAATCACCTAATCCAATTGTTAACGAACTGGTGATTATGCCTGACATCGAAAAGCGCCTTGAATCATTTGTGCGAACCGCCCATGGCATTATTGTGTTTCCCGGTGGTGTGGGTACCGCAGAAGAAATACTCTACATGTTGGGAATACTACTGCACCCAAAAAATAAGGATCTGCCTTTTCCTTTAATCTTCGCAGCTTCCGAGAAAAGCAAAGATTATTTCGCCACTATTGATAACTTTGTCGCCGCAACGCTTGGCCCTGAAGCTCAGTCTCTATACGAAATAATCATTGGCGATCCTGGCCGTATCGCTAAGAAGGTAGCAACAGAATCAGAGAAAGTATTTAAATACCGAAGCCAGCATAAAGACGCTTTTTACTTTAATTGGCAACTCCATATCGAGTATGAATTTCAAAAACCTTTCGAACCGACTCACGACAATATGGCGCAATTAAAGCTACAAGAAAACCGTGAACCCCATTTGTTAGCTGCAGACTTACGACGTGCATTTTCGGGTATCGTAGCAGGCAACGTAAAAGAACAAGGATTAAAAGCCATCAAAGAGAAAGGGCCATTTCAAATCAATGGTGACGCTGCCATTATGGAGCCTCTGGACAATTTATTACGAACTTTCGTAGCACAAAACCGCATGAAAATAGGCACTGCTAACTATAAGCCCTGCTACAAAGTAGTGACCAAGAAACCGAGCTAGCTTTATGTTAGACCTAGGCCATATTTGCCCTATTCAACCCAGTCGAAATGGCATAGTATCGAGAAATATGACCTAGAAACCTTACTACTAAAAGCAGCTAAAAAAACGACGATGAACGCAAGCTCAACCATAGACGAAGAAGAACGGAGCAAATTCAATCATTTAGCCCAAACCTGGTGGAATCCAGAGGGCCCGATGTGGCCACTTCATGGCCTCAATAACTTTCGCGTTGAACATGTCATCCCCCTCCTGCAGCAGCATTTTGACCTTCCAAATACTGATAACCCTCTAAAAGATCTCAACATTCTAGATATCGGCTGTGGTGGTGGCTTGATGTCAGAAGCTCTCTCTCGTTTGGGGGCAAATGTACATGGGATTGATATTGCCGAAAAAAATATCCTTATCGCCCGCCAGCATGCCGAAACACAAGGTTTGAAAATTGACTACGACAATTTGGAAGTAAAGGATTTGGTGGCGAGCGAGCGACTCTATGATGTAGTGCTTAACCTAGAGGTGATGGAACACGTAAGCGACTTAAAGTTATTTCTACCCCAATGCAACGAGCTGCTTTCTAAAAACGGCATAACGATTATGTCCACCATTAATCGCACTTTCAAATCGTGGCTGTTTGCCATTATGGGTGCTGAATACATTCTCAACATTTTGCCAAGAGGCACCCACGAATGGAAAAAATTCGTGCAGCCTGAAGAAGTGAAAGCGCTCTGCGCGCTAGATAATTTTCGCGTGGTTTGGGAAGCCGGCGTTAACTTTAATCCTTTCACAAAGCAATTTAAGTTAACGTCGGATATGGCTGTTAATTACATGCTAGCAGCCAGAAGGCATTAAATATTCTGAACGGTATCTTGTTTCTGAACAGTATCTTGATAGGCATGGAACGTTGCGTAGCCGATCAGAGGCAACACAATAATTAGCCCTAAAAACGCAGTAGCAAAACCAAAGGCTATCAAACCAAGTATCAACAGTGCCCACAATACCGATACCCCGGTATTATCCATCACCGCTCTCAAGCTGGTTAGCACCGCAGTAATCGAGTCGCACTCACGATCCATCATCATTGGCAAAGAGAAAGCGCCTGTACCAAACACTAAGCCGCTAAAGAAGCCACCCGTTAATGTGCCCACCATCAGAAATGAAGCCATTTCTTCAATAGTAGGAGTCGCACTTGTTGGGTAGAACACATGAATGATGCTAGCGGCTCGCATCCAAATCAGGCCAATCACGATAAGCACACAGGCATAAACCCATTGGCAACTGGCATTTTTGCGCATCTGAAATAGGGAGTGCTTTAAACAGGGCTTGTTGCCTGCCTGTAGCTCTTTGCTGACATCATAGAGACCAAAAGCGAAAAGCGGTCCCATTAGCACAAAGAGGAAACCAAAACTGAAAATGGCGATTTTGGTGCCATAAAACCAAAGGAAAGCCGTAATTGCCATGCCGGCAACGGCGAAAAAGGCTCCGTAGAGGGCACTCAGGCGCCAGGTAGCCTTGTAGTCTTGCCATGCTAGTGCCAACCACCTAAAAGGCGCAGACCACTCTAGCTGGCGGCTAGGGACATACAATCTTTTTTTGCGTTCACCCGATTGAAGATCGCTCTTCTGGTGTGTGTGAACCGTTGCCATACTCATAAACCTCTGTAACAAACTGATTTTTCTTTTTATTATTTGATATAAATCATCTACTACTTGTATGGATTATGAGTCAGTTGTTTGGTTTTTCAAACCCCTTATTTCATACGGTTGTTTAAATCAAGCTGTTCCTGTGTCCACATGGTCATCTATCTCAAAGAATTCAATAGTGCCATCTTTGATGGACGCCTCAATACGGTGATGAAAACAGCGCTCATCCGCCACTCTCAAGCGTCGCGTAACTTCTCTACCCATGTTCATTTGGATTAGCGCGAACTGCTCAATATCAAACTTATACACATCCATTAACATGGCAGAGGAAATCTCAATTAATACTGCCTTTTCAACAACATAGGCGGAGGCACTGCGAGGCATAAAGTCAAACAAGGCCATTTCGCCAATACAATCACCCTGCTCCATTTGCCTTAATAAATACTGGTGACCTTCGGCGTTTTTAAGTATCGCGATGGCCCCACTCTCCAAAACATACATGGAGGCCGTATGATCGCCTTCCTTAAACAGGTACTCCCCCTGATCGATTTCAAAACTATTGGTTTTATCGAGAATAAATTGAATGGTGTCTTCATTTAGTCCACCAAAAACGGGAATTTCTTTTAATAATCTAGCGCGCTGGCCCATATCAGCCCCCTTTCGCCGGTTTCTCCCTTAACTATATACCTGGATATGCTGAGTTGCTTAATAAATGTTCCTAATTTTGAATCAACTACTAGACTTGCTAAACTTTGATATAACTCAATAACTTAACGCCAACTCTTATAAGAATAGGTTTATAGTGTTAGAAACACATTTATAGGCACTTATTTACCTCGGTTTAAGGACCAAAACCCTATGAAAAAAAGGCTGAACCGCTTCATTTCCACTCCGCTATTCTGCATCGCTTTATCCTTCATCACGAGCAATGCTAATGCGAGTGCAGAAGTTAAAACCACCATGGAAAAAGCCGCCGAAGAACTTTCGACTCTGATCCCCCTAGCTTATAGCGACAAGGCATTCAGGGACGAAAAAGAGCGAGCTAGGATTCAGCAACATTTAGACAGCTTAGATGCGCTATTCACAAAAAAAGCGTCCCTACTGGGATCCAGCTCTGACACCGCTTGGATAACCCTCAAAGTATTGGAAGAACATCTCTCTGAAACCAAGGACCTCTACGCTGCTGGCTATTTCGCCATGAGCCAATATTTGCTAACCAGCACGCCCGCCATCTGTGCCACATGCCACTTGCAGGACAGTGCCCATAGTTCGTTAAAAGCTAATTTAGACAGAGCAAACTTTGCCAACGACTACAGTTATGCAGAGTATCTTTTCACGATTCGAAATTATGATCAGGCAAGCCAATTTTATCTGAAGCACCTGCAAGATCCCGAAGTTCAGAATTCACGTTTTCGTTTCCTAAAACCATTGGAACGCTTGTTAACGATTGAACTCGGCATACGCCATTCAATTCCAAAAGCGAAAACCCTGCTTGAGAAACATCACAACAAAACCTTACCTATAGAAATACAAAAGGTAATCAGTGACTGGCAATCAGGTCTTAGTGCAATCTCTGGCGCCGGCAGCAAAGACAGCAAGACACTAGAACAATATTTCAATGAGTGGTTTTCTAACGCACCCAATACCCAACATGAATTTATTATCGATGAGCAAAAGCGCCCTCAAGCGATTTGGTTGAGAGCAAAATTATTTGATGCGTTACGAGTCAGTGATAACGATAGTAGCACCGCCAGTGTTCTATACATGTTAGCGGTGCTAGACCGAGTTTTAGGCCAGAGCGAGCCCTACTCTTTCGCAAACTTATATCTCAAACAATGCGCAACTCGTTATCCGGCGACCAAAGCCGCGAGGAAGTGTTTGGACGAGTATAAAAATCACTTGAGCTTTTACTATGGTGGGTCCGCTGGTGAAGCGGTTCCAGAAGATCTAGTCAATGAATATCTTGAGATGAAGAAACGGGTCGACGAGGCCCAATAAAATCTTGCTCAATAAAAAAGGCATCTTAGAAACAAGATGCCTTTTCTCTTTCAAAAAAACCTGTACGAGCGCTTTGCTTTTCGAAAAAGCTACCAATAAAGCCTACGAGCTTCTTTGAAGCCTTGAGTTATTTCTGGCGTTCTATCAATTTCATGGAGCTCTAAAAGTGTTTTTTGCGCAAGCAGATAGGCTTCATCGAACTCTCTATTCATTAGACTGATTTCACGATGCTTCTGTACGCCCGGGGCAACAGTTACCTGAATGGAAAGAAATTCAGCGTCTTTCCTGCCTTCGCGAACTCGTTGCACACGTCTAAGACCTTTAACACTTCCGTCTTCTAGGAAGATTTTATTGATACCTAACTCCGACCTAAGCTCTACCATTTTACGTTTGCGGTCTAGCTCTTCCTGTCTTTGGTAAGCTAATTCTTTTGCTTTTGAAGGGCCATACTTGGAAATAGAGAAATACTCTTGAACACCTAATAAACGGTCGAAAACCCTATATCTTTCGGGATTTTGCTTATTGGGGTGAAGCATTACGGTCATAAATTACTGTCCTGGTCTATAACTCAACTACCAGCTTTAGCTAACTTAAGTCCTGTAAATATTGAAAAGCCTTGTAGCTCTTATGCCTTTAGACTTACAAGCGATCGCCTGAAGCTTTAAAGCCTTGAACTTTTACTTGAGAGGCAGCAAATCCTTTTGTCGATTTAGCTGAAGCAGATTGATCAACTTTAGATCTATTTCGGTTAGGGCTGTCTCGCCCTTATTTCGCAACATTTTATACATTTTTAATTCGCTGCCAAGCCCTAGATTATTCTGGTATAGGTTTTATATAGTTAAAGCTCCTACACTGGCTCTGCCAAGCTCTTTCCAATATCTCTTCATCAGTTGCAAATAAATCGTTGTTGGATAGCCCTTGAAGATCCACTAGCTGCTTTTCCAAGTCTGAATGGCTTCTGCAGATGCCTTCATGGTCGATATGCAAGATATCCATATTCTCATGGCGCGCTAAATAATACCCAATCAACAAGGAACGGTGGCATTCAAGAGCAGCTTTTTCCGCACACATAAGGGCTATATTGTGGCCTTTATTTACCCCCAACTTGATCCTTTCAATTCCCTCTTTAAAAAGCTCAGATTGCATTAGTAGCTCGAATTGAATTTGTCGCTGCTCATTATAGTGTCGAGGATCTTTAGAGCGCGGGCCAAGCTGATCACCTAAGTAAACGTAATGAATTCCGTGTTCTTTCAATGTTGCTCGAATAGCTGGCTGATGGTAGTCATAAAATCTTTTGCTATAGGGAACAGACCGAACATCCGCCACGGCGGTGATATTGAAAGTCGTTAGTTGACTGATAAACAAATCAATGGGTTTGGTGGCGTAACCTATCGTGTATACAGTTGCAGACATCGTATATAGTGCGCTTTCAAAGTTGCTAAATTCATTGCCTAATCTGACATTTTATATCAGAGTGCTTTCCGATATCTTTTCCCATCGATAAATTAGGCATTATTTTCATTGATAGAACGGAACTCACATGTCAGACATGATACTTCATCACTATGAACTTTCACCCTACTCAGAAAAACTACGCGCCATGTTTGGCTACCTTGACATGTCCTGGCAATCAGTCATTACCGAACCTATGCCACCAAGAAAGAAACTATACCCTCTGGCTGGCGGTTATCGAAAAATCCCGGTAGCTCAAATCGGTGCAGACGTTTATTGCGACACCCGAACTATCACTGAGCAAATTGCCGCCATGAATCAAAAGCCAGAATTATTTATACATAGCTGCAAAGCAGATGTGAAGCAGATAATAGATGAAGTCGAAGGCGAATTCTTTTTTGCAAGCGTGATGTACTCATCCAGCTCCAAGCTAAACAAAAAAGTCCTGCAAAACATGTCTGTATTTGGTCTCATCAAATTATTCATCGATCGCATAAACATGAGTCGAAAGGCCAATATAAAGATGGTCACCCCGGGCAAAGCTGGGCCTATTGTTAAAGAGTTCTTACCAAGATTCGAAGCCATGCTTAACAGCGACTTCTTATTTGGTGATCAGCCTAATATCGCTGATTTTAGTGCCTATCACAGCCTTTGGTTTATTCATGTCTTAGGTGAAAAACCGATTATGAATCAATACCCAAAAACCGTTGCCTGGCTGGAAAAAATAAAGAGCTTTGGCCATGGAGTACGCCAAGAAATATCCGCTGATGACGCCCTCAATATAGCTCGAAGCCAGCAGCCGAAGGATATCATCGAAGAGCATCAACAACATGATTTGATGGATGAATTAGTGGATATAGCGCCAGACGATTACGCACTAACGCCTTCGACAGGCGTTCTCAAGGGCTGTACTGACACCAGCTATATTATCGCGCGAGAAAGCAAAGAAACCGGCTTGGTTCATGTGCACTTCCCCAAAACAGGCTTTGCGATCACCCCTTCTCGTTAATCAGTCGGAACTTTTTTGTTCTAGCCGCATCTGATTGATCAGATGCGAGGCTAGAACATGATTCAACCAATTAATAAAACCATACTGTTTATAACGACTCTTGTCGGAATAGTGCTATGCAGCACGCTAAAAGCACAAACTTTTCAGAGCGGAAACACCAAAGCTAATCTAGTAGAACTCTACACGTCCGAAGGTTGCAGTAGCTGCCCACCTGCAGATCGTTGGCTTAGTAAACTTAAGAATCATCCTGAGCTTTGGAAAAACTTAGTTCCTATCGCGTTCCATGTGGATTATTGGGACTGGATTGGATGGAAAGATGACTTCGCCAAGCCAGAATTTGGTGATCGCCAAAAACGCTACAAAGCCCTGGGTAGAACTAGGTCGGTTTACACCCCTGGCTTTTTTGTTAATGGCAGCGAATGGCGCGATTTTTTCAATAATCGAGAAGCACATCCAAGAACAAAGAAAATACCAACAGGCTCTATTAGAGCTTTACTACAAGACCAACAAATATCTTTCACTTTCACGCCATTAGACAATGCATCACAGCGCAGAGATTTAATCGCTAACGCTGCCTTGATGAGCTTTACCAAAAGCAACTTTGTGAAATGGGGCGAAAACATAGGTAAAACGCTAAAACACGACTTTATTGTTGACGAACTACACAGCTCTCCTTTAAAACTCAACAAGAAAAAATGGTACACAACATTACAAATAAGCAATCCCCCGATCAAAGCCGACAACGAAGCATCACCTCAAGCTCTAGCTTTTTGGGTATCAGATGCAAAAACAGGTGAAGTATTGCAAGCAACAGGAGGGTGGATTTTAACTAGGCAGTAATCGGAGGGCTGATGAAACCTGATATTAAAAAACAGTATGGGCCTTGGTGTTTAATTGCAGGAGCATCGACAGGAATAGGTTTGAGTTTTAGCCGCCAAATTGCTGCCAAAGGCTTGAACTTAGTCTTAATTGCTTTACCTAACACCGGGCTTAATCAATTGGCCGAATCTCTCAAATCAGAATTCAAGATCGATATTATTGCTGTAGAACTCGATCTTTCTCATCCAGATTTTCTATCTACCCTATCCCTAATTACAAGCGATGTGGAAATTGGATTAGTCGTTTATGTTGCCTGCTACTCTGTCATCGGGAAGTTTTTAGATTTAAGCGAAGAAGACAAACTCAAAATTATCGATGTCAATATAAAAGCACCAACACAGTTGTTGTCACACTACCTCCCCTCTATGGAATCTCAACAACGGGGAGGCGTTATCATTATGTCCTCAACGTCGGGTTGGCAAGGCACTTCCATGGTCAGCACCTATGCTGCCACTAAAGCTTTTAATACAGTGTTAGCAGAAGGACTATGGGCAGAGCTCAAACCAAAAGGCATCGACGTATTAGCAATGGTGGCTGGTGCAACTCACACACCAACCTTTGATAGCCTAACGCCCAGTGAAAAACAAGCATCAGTGTTTCCGATGAATGCTGATGATGTAGCCAAAGAAGCACTTAGAAACTTGGGTAAAAAGCCCACTCACATTGCGGGACTCATTAATAAAACGGTTGGCTTTTTTACCAATCGTTTATTAAGCCGTAAAGCTGCAATTCGATTTATCAGTTCAAACACAGAAAGGGTTTATCTAGATTAAATTCCCAACGAATCCAAGAGATCATCAACATCACTCATAGATTGCTCACCTTCAGCAAACTCCTGGGTTTGTAAATTCTCTCCAGCGGAACCGGTATTTTCGAAGAGTGCTTTAAGCGACATCATCGTCATCAAGAATTTTTGATCGGTTATCTGGTCTTGGGTGTATAGATCCATGCTGCGAATCAATTCGCCTTGTATGACTTCATGAATCTTTTCCAGATTAGATTTATCTAGCTCAGGAATCTCCGCTGAAATTTTTCCTGATATCCCCTCAAAGATATCCATTTGCTGCTCTTTCATCTGCTGGTAAGTCTCATTAACATTTTCAAGCTCATTACCACAAGACAGCACTACTTTCTTGATCTGTTCACTCTTTTCTTGCAACTCTGCGGTGCGTTCCTGTACCCGCTGTTCTAGGTTTTCATTGAGTTGCTTGATCTCAATCTCTGTATGCTTACGTTTAGTGATATCACTCACTAAAACTGTGAACATCAGCTCATCTTCATGCAGCAGCTTATAAGTAGATAGCTTTAACCAACGCTCCTCCCCTTCCACCTGAGCCTGCATTTCATAGCTACCATTTTCCTGAACGTAGGCTGCTAGATACTCCAGGTAACTACAATCAGACATTTGGATATCGTCATCCATCATTGCCATGCCGCCTCGGGCTTCGACGGGTGTAAATTCCATCATGGCAAGCATCTCGGTTTCGGGGATGACATCCACCAGGGTCTTACCTTCTATTTCTCCCTCATTTTTATTGAAGATAACCCTCACAGGCGGCGTTGCAGACTCAATGATTCCGTCGCTCCGAATACTTAAGATGGCAAAATCAGCCACCACTTTAAGAATGTCGAATAAATCACTCTGCCGCATGTTCAAGGTGTAGTCCTCTTAATTGATTTTCCCATCCGCTATGGTTTCTGGAGTTAGTAAATACTAAGCACCTCTTAAAATTATAGACACAACTTAGAATATGGCCTGTTTGATAATTTTTCCTTATTTGTCAGCATGTTAAGCACAGGCTTTAAACAACTTCAGCATCCGCCACCTAGCGATTTGTGATTGATTTCATTAGTAATTCATTTTCTACAGGTAATCTTTTGGCTGATTTTACTAGGGGGAAGATAAGTCGATGAATCTGTTATATAAAAACACAAAAAGACTGCCACTGAAGCTGATGACAATCATTCTAGTTTACGCAGTATCTAATTCAGCCATTGCTCACTTTAGTCCAGAACAATTAGCTAACATTGAGATTGCAAGTTATCAACCAAGCCCAGTTCCAGACCGCATAGTAATGACCTTAGCTGGAGATCCCGCTACTGAGCGCGCAGTCAACTGGAGAACAAATAACGATGTTGAACCTGCATTAGCCCAGATCGCAATCAGTGACGGCAGTCCAACTCAGGAAGAACGTGCAGTAACAGTGATTGGAAATACCGAATCACTTAGCTTTTCAGAGTATAGATCGTTCCACCATAGCGTTCATTTCACTGGGTTGGATCCCGACACACTCTATGTTTATCGTGTTGGAGATGGCCAAGTGTGGTCGGAATGGATGCAGTTTCGAACGGCTAAAGATACGGTGTCTCCTTTTAAATTTATCTATCTTGGTGACGCACAAAATGATCTTAAATCACGTTGGTCACGGGTTATCCGTCAGGCCTACAGCGATATGCCAAAAGCTGACTTTATCCTTCATGCGGGTGATTTGGTGAACGATGCAAACAATGATCAAGAATGGGGACAATGGTTTTATGCCACGGGGTGGATTTATGGATCTATTCCATCCATCGCGACTCCCGGCAATCACGAATACGATGATCGTAAATTAGCCAAACAATGGCAGCCCCACTTTACCTTCCCTAAGAATGGTCCCAATACTCCAAGGCTTAGTGAAACCGTTTATTATCTAGATTATCAGGGCGTTCGTTTCATAAGCTTAGACACTGGATCCATGGATTCTGATCCATTAGTCAGCACCCTTCAACAAAGCAAATGGCTTCAAGAAGTGCTAGAGCACAACCCAAATCAATGGACCATTATTTTTCATCATCACCCAATGCGAGCCGCAACAAAATCACGCTCAGGACATATTTTATTGAACTTGTTCTTTAGACAAATCTATGAACGCTACAACGTTGATTTAGTCTTGCAAGGCCACGACCACGCTTACGCTCGGGGCGAAAGTGTTTCTTATTTTGGTAATTGGGCTGGAAGGCAAAGCCCCATGTATGTAGTTTCTGTTAGTGGTCCAAAAATGTATGAAGGTGGAGCCAGCTGGCCAGCAGTGGGTGGAAAAAACACCCAGCTATACCAACTCATTGAGCTGGATGGTAATCAATTAAAGTATCAATCTTATAGGGCTGACGGTGTTTTATTTGATGAGTTTAAAATAACTAAAAATGAAGATGGGCTAAGGACCATTGAACCGTAATTGGCTCATTAATAGAAGTTAATACCCTTGCAAACATAGCAACATTAAAAAAAGGGCCCAAAGTATATTAATTATCGGGCCCTTTTTGTTTTTCCAGATGAATATAGCAACTAACCAATTAGACTCAAAAACATGAGTAAGCTTGGTTACACAGCATCATTACGCTATGAAAAGCTGGGTATAAACTTTACGATTGCTATATTCTTGTTTTTCATGTCATTCAAAAGCTGGCTTAGAATATCGTCAATCGCAAATTTGGTAGACTGTTGCACAGCATTCTTCATTGCAAAAGCGCCACCCATTACAACCTTACCTGACTGATTTTTGCCAATGGTGGAATAGGTTTTGGAAAGTAATTCTTTGCCACCATCCGTGACCTTTACATTAAGCGATAAATAAGTTTGAAAGTTTTTGAATTCATAGCTTTCTAAATCGAATTTAACCCGAAGTGATTTTGAATTCTGACTAAAAGCAGGTGAATAGTCTGGAGTCTTCAACGTCATATCCAGCATTTCACCGACTTCAACGATCCATGCGTTCGCTGCGCCCGCCATAAACGATTTCACTTTAAAGCTATGATTCATAGTTTGATTGGTAATCGTGTAACTCGCTACCTTCTTCATGCTCGGAACAGATACATTCCCTTGGTTTTTGGTTAAGTACACAGGGTAATCATTAGCAACCATGGTTGTGCAACCAGACGCGGCAAACATAGTTAAGAGAATAGGAAGAATTAGCTTTTTCATTCTTTGGTCCTTCAAATTTACTGGAGTGATATGGGTAACTTTATTTTTTAAGCACAACAAGAGATCGTGTATTTATATTCAATCCCTTGAGAAGCTCGAAGAATTGTACACGAACAAAAAATGCGGACAATCGCTAGAAATGCCTATGTGATAACAAAACGGGAAACGCTATGAATTTACAGGACTGTTGTTAGATTAACATATAGATGGTGCCCGGGGCCGGAATCGAACCGGCACGGTGTTGCCACCGAGGGATTTTAAGTCCCTTGCGTCTACCAATTTCGCCACCCGGGCTTTTGGGAGGCTAGTGCTTCGCAAGCACTTACATCGAAAATGGAGGCGCGGGTCGGAATCGAACCGGCGTACACGGAGTTGCAGTCCGCTGCATGACCACTCTGCCACCGCGCCACGATGCTGGTAACAAAAAACCTCGGCCTGAACCGAGGTTTTAAGAATTTGGAGCGGGAAAGGAGGCTCGAACTCCCGACCCCAACCTTGGCAAGGTTGTGCTCTACCAACTGAGCTATTCCCGCATATTTTTTGAAGTGTAGCACCCCTTCAATGGGTTGCATATTCTACAGTTTGGTGACTTGGTGTCAACAATATTTTTTTCTTTTCCATCAGTAGCTTGCCGAGCTTCATGATTGAAAATAAGGGTAATTTAAGACTCTTTCATTTCGGGCCAAGCAGCCTTCATATACACCAGCATTGACCAAAGCGTTAGTACCGTTGCGATATAGAGAAGCACATAAGCCAATACCACCACCCAGCTTTCCATATTCACATCACTACCCAACAAACCGGTGATAGCGACCATTTGGACAAAAGTTTTGACCTTGCCAACATAGGACACAGCAACGCTAGCGCGTTTTCCTACCTCAGCCATCCATTCTCGTAGGGCCGAGATAGTAATTTCCCGACCTATTATCACGATGGCGGGTACCACCATCCAAATGGAGTTATGGGCCTCAACGAGCACAACCAGTGCGATAGCGACAATTAACTTATCTGCAACTGGATCTAAGAATGCTCCTAGTTTAGTCATTTGCCCCCACTTTCGGGCCAAATAACCATCGAACCAGTCAGTGATCCCAGCACCAGCAAAAATCGCCGCTGCAGCCAGATAACGCCACTCGTAGGGAAGATAATAGACGAGCACAAACACAGGAATTGCCAATATCCTTGCCATAGTCAGCATATTGGGAATGGTGATATGTGTCGGTCTTTGTGATTGAATTTCTTGCATAATAACCGCCTACCCCCTCGATGACGGCCAGAATGATGCCACAAAACGCTCTATTCTAATCGTTGTGCAGCGCGGTATAAATGTCTTCCGCGACTTTTTGACTGATTCCTTTCACTTTTGCTAAATCTTCTTTGCCTGCTCGAGCCACCTCTTGCCACCCACCAAAGTGATTGAGCAATTGTCGGCGCCGCTTGGGGCCTACCCCAGGGATGCCTTCTAAAGGCGATGTATTGCGAGCCTTTGCTCGGCGTTGTCGATGGGCTGTAATCGCAAAGCGATGGGCCTCATCACGAATATGTTGAATCAAATGCAGACCAGACGAATCTGATTTCGGGTGTATCTCTTGGTCCGAATCGGCCATTATAAGCGTTTCAAGCCCAGGCTTACGGGTTACCCCTTTAGCAACACCCACCAACACCACTCCAGGAACCTGTAGATCCTCAAGTACAGTCTTGGCTTGAGTTAGCTGGCCTTTACCACCATCAATCAAGAGCACATCGGGAATCTTTCCTTCACCCTTTTTAAGACGAGTATAGCGCCTATCAAGGGCTTGTTTCATCGCTGCATAGTCGTCACCAGCAGTAATGCCTTCGATATTAAAACGACGATAGTCTGATTTAAGAGGACCATTCTGATCGAAGACCACACAAGAAGCGACTGTTCCTTCTCCTTGAGTGTGACTGATATCGAAGCATTCCAAACGTTGCGGAATTTCCTCCAGCCCCAAAAGCACCTGCAATGATTCAAATCGTTGATAGACATTTTCTTTATGCGACAAATGACTCGTTAAGTTTTGTGACGCATTAGAGTTTGCTAATTTAACCCAACCCGCTCGGTGCCCACGCACATTGACACTAAAAATAAGTTTTCGACCAAGGCGCTCGGCAAGCACAGACTCTAATGCTTGCTGGCTTTCAAATTTAAAGGGCACTATGGCTTCTTTAGGGAAGTCACGGGCTTGATTATTCAGATAATATTGCGAGATAAATGCATCAATAATCGATACTGGATCATCATCCAATTTTATTTTCTGAAAATATTTTTGCGACCCGATAACTCTACCGCCACGAACATAGAGCAATTGAATGCAAGCGGTACCTGCTTGAGTATCGATACCAAAGACATCCACCTCACCACCATCGGCTTCCATTAACTGCTGTTCTTGCACCCGCCTCAAAGCGGTTATTTGATCCCTATATCGAGCAGCCAACTCAAACTCTAAACCAGCAGACGCAGCCTCCATTTTGGTCACTAGCTCTTCGCTGATCGTGTTTGATTTACCCTTTAAGAAAAGCACTGTGTGTCGCACATCTTGGGCATATTCTTCTGGTTCAATAAGGCCAACACAGGGCCCGGTGCAGCGATTAATCTGATACTGCAAACAGGGTCGCGAACGATTTTTAAAAAAGGAATCTTCACACTGACGCACGCGAAATATTTTTTCTAAAATATTAAGCGTTTCGCGGACTGCATGAGCACTGGGGTAAGGACCAAAAAACTGGCCTTTCTTTTTTTTAGCGCCTCGATGATATGCTAAACGAGGAAACTCTTGATCAGATAGAAAGATATAGGGGTAGGATTTATCGTCCCTAAGAACAATATTGTATGGTGGTCGATTCTCTTTGATCAGTGTTTGTTCCAACAACAACGCCTCTGTTTCACTACTAGTAATAGTGACTTCAATTTGCTGTATTTTTGAAACTAACGACTGGGTCTTTATAGAATCAATATTCTTTCTAAAATACGAAGAGACTCGCTTCTTTAAGTTTTTCGCTTTTCCCACATACAACAACTCCCCCGATTGATCATACATACGGTAGATACCAGGATGGGAAGAAAGCGTTTTTAAAAAAGCGGAACTATCGAATGGTTCTGACAAAATTCTTTATTGACCAGGAAGTGCTTCGGCATCCACCATGCCATGGCGAATAGCCAATAATGTTAACTCTACATCACTATTGATACCTAACTTATCAAATACTCTGTAGCGATAACTATTAACAGTTTTGGGACTGAGAAACAGCTTATCAGATATTTCCTGAACTTTTTGACAATTCACGATCATCATCGCGATCTGTAATTCGCGTTCAGAGAGCTGATCGAAAGGTGAACCCTCTCCATCATTCACAAAGGGCTTCAATGCCAGTGCTTGAGCAACTTCTGGACTAATATAACGCTGCCCTGATTGCACCAAACGGATGGCTTTGACCATTTCATCGATTGCCGCACCTTTGGTGAGGTAACCTGAGGCTCCAGCTTGCATAAATCGAGACGGGAATGGTTCATCACCACAAACGGTTACAGCGATAACCTTAACATCTGCATTTTGACGCAGTAATTTGCGAGTTGCTTCCAAGCCACCGATACCCGGCATTTTTGCATCCATTAACACCACGTCTGGGTTTAGATCGCGAATATCCCGTAAAGCTTCTTCACCGCTTGCAGCTTCGCCGACCACTTCTAAGCCATTTACGTCCGCGAGCATACGCGTGATTCCAGTCCTCACTAGATCATGGTCATCCACTACGAAAACCTTTATCACGGCAAATCCTCACTCAGGGCAAATACATACTTAAGTTTAACCAATAATTTGGCAACAAGCCGAATAGTTTAGCGTTTTTTTGACAGTTGATGTAGCACAAAAGAATCGTATAAAACTTCGATTTTTTATCAGAAAATGTCATTCATAGGTCTTGGATGGTTTAATATCCGGGATATCTAGTGGGGTTTATTCTTAGCTCAGTTAACAACACGGACGGATAACAATAAGCAATATGATCACCTTAGCTTTGCGCGGCGTTTGCCTTTGCTACTTTTTCCTTTATAGCTTGATAGACGTACCCTTCTTCAGCGCTATATCGCTGTTCGGCTGGCTTTTAACCATTGCTACAGCAGGTTTGTTAGCAAAACACATGAATCGCTCCATGGCTGCATGGACACTTGGCGCAATAGTCGTTCCTTATTGGGCTCCGGCGCTGCTTGCGCTGTCTCACCGCCGCCCAGCTAACGCGCTGACTGCAATAGACAATAGCTGGCTGAACATGGAACGCCCTACCAACAAAATGGTAGTCTGCGGCGTGCTGTTCTTTGATGAATCTCTTGAGCCAGGCTCGCTCAAAGAAACACTGACCAATGGCTTATTGCAGTTTGACCGTTTCCGACAACGGGTTATTGAGATTAGCCGCTTTAACTGCTGGGTCGACGACAAAGAGTTTGATCTAGATAACCACCTCAACTTCCATAAGTTACCTGAAGGCTCCGACATGGAAAGCTTCCATGATCGCGTCAACCATTTAACCGAACAACCCTTAGAAATGACCCGCCCCCTGTGGCAAATGGACGTATTCGAAGGTTTAAATGGCGGCAGTGCATTAGTCATACGGATCCATCACTGCATAGCAGACGGAATAGCGCTAGTCAGAGTGTTACTGTCCATGACTCAGCCACTGAGTCATGGCGAGATGCCCTCACAAGAGAACCCTGTAAAACAGAAAGAACATCAAAACGACTCCGCCTTTACACAAATGGTGCACTTAATTGGAGGTTTATTGGCCGCGTTCCCACACGCTCTCAAGCTGCCTGATAGCGACTCAAGGCTCAAGAATCGGCTCACTGGTGAACGCAAAACGGCGTGGTCTGCCCCCTTTGACTTAGAGCGAGTTAGATTACTCAGCAAAGCCCATCAGGGCAAAATCAATGACTTGGTGCTAGCAGCCACTGCTGGCGCCTTGCGTGAATATCTTAAAGAGCACGGCTCGAATCCCGACGATATGGTGCTGAGAGTACTGGTTCCCATCAACCTAAAGCCCATCGACGGCGATATCATACTTGGCAACCAGGTGGGCTTCGTTTACCTGCCTTTGCCCATTCGTGAGAAAACCCCTTTAGATCGACTCCAAACCGTAAAACAAGAAATGGACACGATTAAAGGCGGTCAAGAAGCCTTGTTGTCGCTAATTTTCCTCAAGCTCATTGGGACACTACCGAAGCAGCTACAAAGCATTATCATCGACACCTTCAATAAGAATGCTTCTTCGACTATGACCAATGTTCCTGGCCCTAGAGAGCCATTACTTTTCGCAAAGTCAGAGCTCAAAAACATGATGTTCTTTGGCCCCCAATCAGGAACAATGGGGGTTGGGATCAGCGTCTTGAGCTATGCAGGTAAGATGACGATGGGCTTAAACGCCGATAAAAACCTAATACCTGATCCGGAGCGATTGGTTGAACTCTTCCTAAAAGAGTTAGAAGACTGGCCTGAGCCTTAACAACTAAATCGACTAAATTTTTTACTTTAAGAACAAATTAATTGTTCCATAATTCAATAAGTTGCTATATTATTCGCGCTTCTTTGGAGAGGTGGCTGAGTGGTTGAAAGCACCGGTCTTGAAAACCGGCAAGGGTTCACGCCCTTCCAGGGTTCAAATCCCTGCCTCTCCGCCATTTTCCCTTCTGTTCAATTCTTAGCTAGTCATCCCTAGCTATCACCAAGCCCCTAACACTTTAAACTGCAAGCTCATTTTCGTGCTTTAAACATTAAGCATCATTATTGATCTTCATGAAATTCAACTCTTTCTGTCATCAGAATGCCTGGAGTTCTAGTAAGAATACTGCCAACAAGAACCACCCTATGGCTCAAACTTAATGCTTAGCTGGCAGCACCAAATCACCTTTACCGCTCTTCTTGCGCTCGCATTTGCTAATAATGCTATCGCTGATATTGACCCCTTAAATTTGAGCGCAAGCACCGAAATTAGTGATCTTATGCAGCGCAAAGCACCAAAGCTGTTGAACACTATGAAATCCGCTAGGGAATTAACAGTAATTATTGAGCTTAGAAAACCTAAGCCCACTGAGAGAAGCAAAGACGCGTTGCGAGCAACAAAAGCTCGCCTCTTACCCTCACTAGATCCGAACAAGCGCCTCCACAAAGCGTTGCCTAATTTCACTCTCGCAGCTGTGAAAGTGCGCAACAATCAAGGCTTAACAGAGCTTCTTTTGAATGCTGATGTTGTGGCTGTCTATCCAGACTTTTCCTTGCAATACCATCTAAATGAAAGCCTCCCAATCATTAACCAAGAGGCAGCTTCATCCACTGGCAGCGATGGAACCGGCTACACCATAGCAGTTTTAGATTCAGGTGTTGATTACAGTCATTCGGACTTTGGCAACTGCGACTCACCCGGCGCACCAGCATCATGCCGGGTCAGCGTTTCAATTGACATTGCATCGGATGATGGCGCTTTGGATTCTCATGGCCATGGAACTAATGTAGCCGCGATTGCTGCGAGGATAGCTCCAGGATCATCCATTGCATCGCTGGATATCAGTGACGGCGACAATATCTTTGTATCTGATGTACTTGCCGGATTAGATTGGGCGATTGAAAACCAATCTCAATACAACATCATCGCCGTAAATCTCAGCTTAGGGACAGATACCGCTTTTAGCTCTCCTTGCGACAGTAACAATCCGTTTATTTCTGCCATTGCCGACGTCAAAGCCGCGGGCATCGCGGTGATCGCTTCCGCCGGCAATAACGCAAATAGCGATGGTATCTCCTTACCAGGCTGCACACCGGGCGTGATTTCAGTTGGTGCCGTATATGACGCAAATCTAGGCGGATTGAATTGGGGAGTATGCCATGACGCATCTTCCAGCGCAGATCAGGTCACCTGCTTCTCGAACAGTGCTAGCTACTTATCACTGTTGGCCCCAGGGGCGATGATTACTGCTGGTGGTCAGATATTCGGTGGCACCTCACAGGCGGCGCCACACGTTAGTGGAGCAATGGCGCTGTTGAAACATCGATGGCCATCAGCCTCATTGAGCGAGCTTGAACACAATTTACTTCTAAGCGCTACGGAAGTTACCGATCCCCGAAATGGCTTGATAACGCCTAGGTTAGACCTTCGAAGCGCTCTAGAGATCACAGAAACTGGCCCCGAAACACGGGTGATACCTTTTCTACCCCTTTGGGCTTTTCTGCTGCTCCTAGGGTGCCTAAGCGGGATAGCTTTAAAGCGGCGCTAAGTAGATCAAATTTTCGCTAAACAGACTCGGAAAGATCTTGATTTTGAACTAATCAGCATTATTATCTTCTAAGTAGAAATTCATTGTTAAATCAACATCTAACCAAGGGATATTTAGAGGTTTACTATGCAAAACAACCCATACGCGGCTCCACAAACACGCTCTGTACAGGACGTACTCGCGGTCAACAAGGTGCTACGCAACACTTATATGTTGCTAGGCATGACCTTAGCTTTCAGTGCCGTAATGTGCGGTATTGCAATGGCCGTGAATGCGCCACCACTGAATGGCATCATTATGATTGTTGCCTTTTACGGTATTCTTTTCGGAATTCATAAAACCCAGAACAGCCCAATGGGCCTAGTATTAACTTTCGCGCTAACAGGCATGCTAGGTTTTACTCTAGGTCCAATATTCAACATGCTACTTTCGATTCCCGGTGGCAATGAACTCATCCTTACTGCTTTGGGCGGAACGGCAATTACATTCTTCTCCCTATCAGCCTATGCGCTGGTTAGTAAGAAAGACTTCAGTTTCCTATCTGGCTTCATGATGATCGGATTTGTTGTTCTAATTGTGGGCGTCATTGCGAACATCTTCTTGCAATTGCCAATGATGAGCTTAGCTATCTCTGCCGGCTTCATCCTTTTCTCAAGTGCAGCGATTCTGTACCAAACTGGCAGCATCATTAATGGTGGCGAGCGCAACTACATCCTAGCAACCGTTACGCTATATGTATCTATCTACAATATATTTGTAAGCTTGCTACACATTTTGATGGCGTTCAGCGGTGACGATTAATCACCAACTGCCGTAATTGTTTAAAAAGCCCCGGCCATATTGCCGGGGCTTTTTTATTATGGTTTATTAGGAAAATGAAGATTTCTCTAAATATCACAGCAGCCCCCTACAGCAACCAAGCACATTTAACTGCCCTAAAATTCGCAGAAGCCATTGCTGAAACAGAACATCAGTTAGCACGCGTGTTCTTCTCTGGAGACGCTGTTTATGTCGGTAATTCATTACGAGTACCACCTCAGGGCGAAGAGGATTTCACTGCTCGCTGGATCGATGTTGCGAATGCACAAAATGCCGAGTTGATACTTTGTGTCTCAGCTAGCTTGAAAAGAGGCATGCTCGACAAAACAGAAGCAGACCGATATGAAAAGGGCACATTTAATATTACATCGCCTTTTATTATTTCCGGCCTTGGACAGTTGGTTGAAGCTGGCATTGAATCTGATCGATTAATTACTTTTGGGGGATAATTTGGATAAGTCATTCTTATTTGTTGTTAGTCACCCCCCTCACGGTACTTCCTCCGCTAGAGAAAGCACTGAAGCCTTAATGGCAACTTGCGCCTTTGGTCAACAGGTTCGCTTATTAGCATTAAATGATGGCCTATACCAATTTATAAAAGAACAGGACACCATACTGCTAAACATGAAAGACACTGCTGCCATGCTATCGTCCTTACCTCTTTACGGCCTGGAAGAAATCTCTGTGATTGAAGAAGATCTCAACGCTAGGCAACTAAGCCCAGAAAATTTTATTTTGCCCTTGGATATTATTCCCCGCGCAGCGGTATCCAAGCTATTCAAAAGCGCTGATGTGGTGTTAAGTTATTAACATGAGCACAAAGTCCACCTTACATATTGTTAATCACCAACCCGGCAACTGTTCCGAAGAAACCAGCTTTCTAGACGGATTAACTTCGGGGGATGGGATTATCCTGACTGAAAACGGCGTTTATTGGCTAACCGCCAAAAATTTCGCAGATTTACAGCCCGCTGTTAATAATGGCGTAAAGGTTCACGCGCTCACTTCAGATATTCAAGCTCGAGGGCTGGAACATTTAATCAAAACAGATGAGTTTTTCACTCAATGTGATTACGTTGAATTCGTTGAGCTAACAACTCAATATGAAAATGTGGTGTCTTGGAGTTAATCTATGGCCACAATAAATGTTAACGGCCAGGCACTTGAAGTTGATAAAGAAGGCTATCTAAAAGACTTACAGGATTGGAATCAAGAAGTCGCCCATTTTTTAGCGGAAAGTGAAAAGATCGCGCTCACCGCGGAACATTGGGAAATCATTGAGTTGCTAAGATCTTTTCATCAACAGTTTGACCATGCTCCTAATATGCGAGTACTGGTGAAATTCGTACAGAAAAACTTAGGGGAAGAGAAAGGAAAGAGTATTTATATTATGAAGCTTTTCCCAGGCAGCTCAGCGAAAGTGGCTGCGAAAATAGCCGGTCTACCAAGACCTACCCATTGTTTATAATTTATGAGCATCACATGAAGACTAGCATCCCACCAGCCCATGAACATCCTTTTGCGCAATACGTTCGAATTCTTGGAAAAGGGAAAAAAGGCACTCGCTCTCTAACTGAAGAAGAGGCGTTTGACTCCATGAGTATGATCATGGAAGGCAAAGCCCTGGATGTGCAGTTAGGCGCTTTTTTGATGCTGATGCGAGTAAAAGAAGAATCATCCCAGGAATTGGTTGGATTTGTAAAAGCGGTAAGAGGTCATATCGATAACTCTCACTCACAACTCAGGGAGCTTGCTATTGACTTGGATTGGTCATCCTACGCTGGCAAGCGCCGCCACCTACCCTGGTATTTGCTAGCTATCTTTGCTTTAGCAAATGCTGGGCATCGCGTTTTTATACACGGTGCTAGCGGTCACACCATTGATCGAATTTATAGTGAAGACGTTTTAGGAGAGTTGGGCTTTGATATTGCTAAAACCGATGCTGATGCCACTCGCCTACTTGATAAAACTAATTTCTGCTATTTCCCATTAGAGTTTTTGTGCCCCAAGCTGCATGAAATTATCGAACTCAGAAATACCATGGGTTTGAGATCACCCGTGCATACCTTAGCGCGCTTGTTAAATCCTTGTGACGCACCGTTTGTGATGCAGGGAATTTTTCATCCAAGTTATCGTCAAGTTCATCAACACGCAGCTATGGCTTTAGGTTATCAAAATGTTGCAGTGATCAAAGGTGAAGCTGGCGAAATAGAAAGAAATCCAGATGTCGAATGTATTTCAGATTCAGTGGTAAAAGGAACACTTTGCGAAGAAACCTGGCCACCCATGTTCAGCAAAAGGCATGTTAAAGAAGCCACATTGGAAATAGATGTGATAAAGCAAGTCTGGCAAGGTGAGCAAGATCATGAGTATGGTGTTGCAGCCACTATAGGAACAATAGCGTTAGCGTTAAAAGCCATGCAAAAAGCGGAAAGCCAAGAAGACGCATTCTCACAAGCTCAAAACCTTTGGAATAATCGCAACAAAGACTTTATTAGTTAGCGAGAATATAAAGCTCTACGAATGGGTTGCTTGAGGCTTAAACCAACTCAACTTGTCATGGAGCTGAACCACATCTCCCACCACGATCAAAGTCGGTGCTTTAACATCATTAGCCGCCACCACATCGGCAATAGTTTGCAAATTGCCAGTGAAAACGCGCTGATTTTCGGTTGTACCTTGCTGTATCAGGGCCACGGAAGTTTCCGCGTTCATACCATGAGCAATTAACTGTTCACAGATTTTTTGCAGCCCCACGAGCCCCATGTAGAACACTAAAGTCTGACGTTCTTTAGCAAGAATATCCCACTCTAGATCCGGTGCGCCTTCTTTTAAGTGTCCTGTTACAAAGCGGACTGACTGTGAAAAATCTCGGTGGGTTAACGGAATGCCACTGTAGCTAGCACAACCGGAAGCAGCGGTAATACCTGGGACTACTTGAAAGTCAATGCCATGATCCGCGAGCTTATCAATTTCTTCACCACCACGACCAAAAATAAAAGGATCACCGCCTTTTAAACGACATACGCGATGGCCTTCCAAGGCAAGATCCACTAAGTATTGATTAATCTGATCTTGTGGAACCGCATGATCATCTCTTCGTTTGCCCACGTAAATGCGTTTCGCATCTCTTCGCACAAGATCTAATATTTGTGGACTTACTAAACGGTCATAGAGCACAACATCAGCTTGCTGCATTAAGCGCAACGCTCTAAACGTCAACAAGTCTGGATCCCCAGGGCCAGCACCCACTAAATACACTTCACCCTTCACAGGCAAAGTATTTTCATTATCGTCTAGAGCCTCTTTAAGCATGGCTTGGGCTTGATCTTCTTTGCCGGCAAACACGTATTCGGCTATGGGGCCCGTTAATACGTGCTCCCAAAAATTGCGACGCTGGTTAACATCGCTAAATTTCTGTTTCACAACATCTCTGAAGGATCCAACCAATTTGCCAAGCTTGCCGTAACTAGCGGGTATTGTTGACTCTAAACGGGCACGAATTAATCGAGCCAAAACTGGAGATTGGCCACCACTCGAAATACCAATCACAATAGGTGAACGATCAACAATCGCCGGCAAAATAAAACTGCACAAAGCGGGATTATCTACCACATTAACAGGCAAGGAACGGGCCTGAGCATCTTTAGATACTTGCTCATTAACCACATTATTATCAGTGGCCGCAATCACCAACTGTTTATCATTGATATCAGTGGATTCATAATCACGCTCAATCAAGTCATGATCCGATTCCGGCAACAAGGATTTAATCTCTTCTCCAA